>NZ_JBNNOR010000044.1:0-1117 GCF_050274955.1 Peribacillus sp. NPDC006672 | reverse complement strand
TTAGTGTGCCAGGCATGGCAACTATCTAGGTGGTGAAAGTCCACTGTGGGGGTACACATCGACCAACCACTAAGGAAGCGCAAGGTACTTATCGTAAGGTAAGGGCTGGAGGAAGCGTGGAATAAAATCTTGGCTCGACGAACAGGAATCTGATACCAAGGCTCTTTAAAGGGATTAAACTCCTAAACAAGTTAAAGTCCAAAAGATGTGCGTAACTTTGTAGAGTAAATCAGGCGAGTGAAAGAGGAAAGATAGTTGTCTTACCCTGGGAGGTCTTGCGGATGTACAGAAGTACAGTCGAAAAAGGTTTATCGCAAGAAGTCAGCAGAAGCCATAGTAATGAAATTAATTTCATGAAGGGTTGAACAATTTATAGTGTTTCAACGCCGCGAATGCGTAAGCGACGAACTCCGAATGTGTTAATGGTGAAAGTATGAGCGTACCTCAAAGGATAATCAAAAGGGAGCTATCACTTACTACGTGAGAGGAAGGGAGAAACGAGTGTGGAACTTTTAGAGCAAATCCTACGTAATCAAAATATGAACGAAGCCTACCTGCGTGTCTATAAAAATAAAGGTGCAAGTGGGGTAGACGGAGTAACAGTCGACGAACTAAAACAATACTTGAAAGAGAACAAAGATGAACTGCGTCAGCGCATCAGAACAAGAAAATACCAACCACAAGCTGCCTTAAGAGTGGAAATCCCAAAAGAAAATGGAAAGATGCGCAAATTGGGAATACCAACAGTAGTGGATAGGGTCGTTCAACAGGCCATACATCAGGTTCTCAGTCCGATATTTGAAGAACAGTTCAGCGAATTCAGCTACGGTTTCAGACCAAAAAGAAGTTGTGAAATGGCGATTATAAAAAGCCTGGAGTTTCTGAATGATGAACATGACTGGGTAGTCGACATTGATCTTGAAAGATTCTTCGACACCGTCCATCACGATAAACTCATGAGAATCATATCCAACACAATAAAAGATGGAGATGTCATATCGTTAATCAGAAAATACTTAGTTAGTGGAGTCATGGTGAATGGAAAATATGAAGACACACCTGTCGGTACTCCGCAAGGAGGCAACCTCAGTCCACTATTAAGTAATATAATGTTAAA
>NZ_JBNNOR010000043.1:0-1146 GCF_050274955.1 Peribacillus sp. NPDC006672 | reverse complement strand
CCCTACATCTTTTTTGCCCTGGCGAGCTTTCCTGATAGCCAAATGCCCATCTTTACAAACGTACATTCCTGCATCCTTGTTAAATTGAAATTCCTCTTCCTTCTTCCGGAATCCCTGTGTAACTGAAGGATTCAATTTTGCGACTAGTTTAATGTTATTTTCTTCACTGTATTCAATATTTCCCTTCTCTGAGTAAGCTGCATCCCCAATCACGGTCTCAATCACCATACCAGCTGCCGTGCTCTTTTCAATTAATGCCTTTAATTCTTTACCGTCCGTTTTTTCACCTGTAGTGATAGTCGCAGCTGTAATGATTCGCTCCTCACTCATCGCAATATGTGTTTTGTATCCAAAGAAAGAAGAGTCAGCGCTCTTGTGGCCAATCTTGGCATCTTGGTCTTTGGAGATCCTTAACTGTTCGATATCATCGGCTACCGTTTCCTTTAATAGATTTAACTGCTCTTTTACCTTTGGATATTGGGTGATACGCTCTTCTGTTTCCACTACCTCGATGAGCTTCTGGCTATAAGCAATTTCATCCTGCAATACATCAGTAGTGGTTTTGGCCGGGAATTTATTTTTCATCTCTTCATCTATCGAATAGATTACTTTTCTTAATTTTTTAGATTGGTCCATCAATATTTCTTTTGGAGTCTTATGATTGTATCTGGCTTTCGTGTGGGTGGCATCCACAATAATCGTTTTGTTTTTAATGATTTCCTTTTCAATCGCAATCTCAACGGTTTTATGAATGAGCATATCCAAAAGGTTTATGTCTTTTAAACGGAGCTTTCGAAATTTCGTTAAAGAGCTAGGGTCAATAACCGGATCTTCTGGAGCCATGCCGAGGAAGTATTTAAAGGACATGTCATACCTGGAACGCTCAACTATATCCACATCTGATAGGTCATGAATAGTTTTGAGCAGCAAATATTTAAACATACGTATTGGATCGACAGCATTCCTGCCGTTATGAAGACAGTAGTTGTCCCTCAATTCTTCCAACACAAAAGAAAAGTCAATAAGTTCATTGATCTTGCGTAACATGTTATCCTTTGGAACCACTACATCATAAATGGCCATATGAGGACTAAAAACCATAGACGTTTGTTTTTGAATCATCGTACTCACCCACATAAATTTATT
>NZ_JBNNOR010000042.1:0-1393 GCF_050274955.1 Peribacillus sp. NPDC006672 | reverse complement strand
TAAACTGTACCCTTTGTAAAGGACATTTTAAAAAAAGAGGTTAGGCTGCCTCTAGAAGATGATCTCTGTATTGAACAGGGGTCATCTTTTTTAAATCCCACTGGTATCTATACTGGTTGTAATAAGTCATATACTCTTTTATTTCTCTTTTTAACGCCTCTAAAGTCTGGCATGGCTTTATATAAGCCTCGTCCTTAAAATGGCCAAAGAATGACTCTTGTGGGGCATTGTCCCAACAATTACCCCTTCTGGACATAGACTGGCCCAATTTATATTTCTTCACTAACTTTTGAAAGTCTGGGTGTGTATAGTGGGTTCCCTGATCGGAGTGGATAAAGGCACCTTTAGCCAACTTAATCTTCCTATTCTTCTTCAATTTGATAAGGGTATCGGTAGCGATATCCATGGTAATGCGGTCTGAGACATGATAAGCCAGAATCTCATTAGTAGATGCATCTTTAAACGTTGATAAATATGCCTTTTGGCTATTCCCGTAAAAAAGATAGGTGATATCTGTAAGCAATACTTTATAAGGGATATCCTGTTTAAACTCCCGGTTTAAAAGATTAGGAAGGACCCTGTGTTCTTGGGTAGCTTTCATCATACGCTTGTATGGATTTGCTTTTCGGATTGGGCATATGATGTTGTATTTCCCCATGATTCTTCGAATCCTTTTCAGGTTATAGACAATATTGAACTGACCTGCCAAAGTCATCTTGATTTGGCGGGCTCCTTTTTTGCGGTTTTTGAATCTAAATGCTTTCAGTATAATATCCCGAAGGGCTTCATCCATCTTCTCTTTTAGCTTCCGTTGTTCAACGGCCCTTTCGGAGTAATAGTTATAGTAACCGGAACGCGAAACCCCTGCGGACTTGCACAAATGGGTGATCATGTTTTTCAAGTTGTACTTATCAATCACAAAGCGGATAAGGATAAATTTTTGTTCAGCTGATAAGATTATTTTTTCTTCATCCCCCTTTCGGCAAATCTGATCTTTTTTAAGAGTTCAATCTCAGCTTTTAATAAATTGTTCTCTGCCTCCAATCTCTCGTATCTCTCATCAGGGGTAAGCTCCATTACGCGAGGCCTGCCAGAATTGCCACTTCGGTTATCTTGGAGGCCATCTATACCGTTTTTACGATAGGCTGCACGCCATCTATCTCTAGAGGAATGTACACGATCCATCCCAATAATCTCAATATCAAATCCGCATCCTTCGAATATCTCTCTAGCGGGCGTTCCGTTATCAGCATGAGTAATGAATATCTGTTTAAACTCATCAGTATATGTAATTCCTTTAGTACTGACTGATTTCACATATGGATTGGTTGACAATATCTCTATTTCTTTTGTCGTAAAGAGCTTTTTAGCCATTTTTCCGTTCTCCTCTGCC
>NZ_JBNNOR010000041.1:0-1722 GCF_050274955.1 Peribacillus sp. NPDC006672 | reverse complement strand
CATAACATCTTATTGATTAGTTGTCAACTTCTGCGAAGTTTTTAACTTATTTTAAATCGCTGTGTTTTTCAGCGACCATTTCATCTTATCATTTTCATAGTAAGAAGTCAATAGTTATTATTTTCTTCTAGCAATCTGCCAAAATCGGATGAAGTATTTCGTTTGTCTTAGTTGGTGCTTATTTATATTAATCCTATTTCACTTTAAAGTCAACACATTTTCACAATAAATAATTCCCTTTCCCAATCTTAGATTAAGAATAGATTTCCAGAGCAACATCTATATAGTTCAGTTTGTAGACAAAAGGAGTCGAAATCAAAACATTCCGAACCCCTTTTGAAATTCCCTTTGAATTTTGCCCAATATTAAGGAATTGGCTCTCTACGAGCCCCACTATGTTAGGCATTTTTGGACCTTGCCATGTCCAATTGGCCATCTTCTTTACATTCATGGCAGATTGAGCATCGCTTGCATCGACAATTTTTTTAAGTCCCCTTAAAGTAGTCCAACGCATGCCATGCTTTTCTTTTGCATCTGCGAAAACACGCTCAATCTTTTCTTTACGTTTCGCATAGATGGGCTTTTCATCTTTATGATGACGCAGATGATTTGCTTCTTCCATATAAACATATTCATGTTTGCAGAATAATCCTTCTTTTGTTCGAGGACGTGTATACGGTAAAGCCGGTGTTATTTTATGACCAAATAGATAGCTTGTAATCTCCGGTTTTGTATAAGCTGCATCTGCGGCAACAGCTTCTGGTTTCCTTGCTTTTTCAATTACTTGTCCAACAAATGGCTCTAAGCTGTGACTATCATGAGTATTTCAAGGTGTTACAATTGTCCCCAGTACAACCGTTGCGGTCGGCAGCCGCACGAAATGAATAGGCAAACTGTTTTGTTCGTTCATCTTTGACATAGTAGCCACTCTCACGGTCAGTTGTCTTTGTTTAATTTCTTTGATTTCTTCCTTATTAAATTTATCCGGTGGAAAAGGTTTTTTATTATGGTTTTCACGGTCTTGATTTATTTCTTCTTAAAGTCGTCCTTGATACGCTCGTGTTTCCTTGCGAACGATTTTCCAAATTTCCGCTTATTCGCACTGACTTTCACATGTGTGGAATCAACAAATACGTGTTCTGCACTTATTAACTTTCTATCAGTAGCTATCATTAAGATGTAATAGAAAATCTGTTCAAATAAGTCCGTATCTTTAAAGCGTCGCTCATAATTTTTCCCGAACGTTGAAAGAGGCACTTTATCATGGAAACCATTAGCCTAAGAACCAACGGTAAGCCATATTTGTTTCAATTTCTTCAATCGTTTTACACATGGAACGAATACCGAAGGTATATTGAATGAATGTCAGTTTAACTAAAATAATGGGATCAATACTTGGGCGGCCTACCTCTGAATACATATCTTTCACCAAGTCATATATGAATGAGAAGTCACTGGCGGCCTCCATTTTTTGAACCAAATGGTTCGCTGGCTCCAGTTGATCTAAAGTAATCATTTCAAGATGCTCTCGCTGAATAGAATCATGTTTAAGAATTCTAAATAACGCAAAAAAAGACCAGCCGGATGGCTGATCTTGTAAATGGCTTGGCGGCGTCCTACTCTCACAGGGGGAAACCCCCAACTACCATCGGCGCTGAAGAGCTTAACTGCCGTGTTCGGAATGGGAACGGGTGTGACCTCTTCGCTATCGCCACCAAACAT
>NZ_JBNNOR010000040.1:0-1928 GCF_050274955.1 Peribacillus sp. NPDC006672 | reverse complement strand
GTTGGTCGATGTGTACCCCCACAGTGGACTTTCACCACCTAGATAGTTGCCATGCCTGGCACACAAGAAAAAGCTGCCTTAAAGACAGCTCCGATATTCAGCAACGCACCTTTTAGTTCAACAAGGTTATGGAATGGGAGAACACTACTCATACTCATACTCATAATCACCAGTTACCAGCTCTACCTTTTCTGGTATTATTTTTTGAAGAGAGTCTATTGTTGAAAAGTGTTCATCATTTGAGAACGCAGTAATATAATCACCATCATACCCTACCCAAAACATAGTGGAACTTTTAGCTAAAGTTGCTATCGAGGTATTGGCTATCCACTTTAATTTAACTAGTCTGGTTCGGCTATTTTTAGTCTTTTTTACAGGATAAGGTGACTCATGTTCCCTTTCCTCTAGTCTGAATACATCCTGTTTTAAGGACCATAATGATAAGTTCAACATGCTTCCATTCCCGTACAAATAAGGATAATATTCTTTAAATTGCTGCAGGCTGCGTATAATTGCCTTTACAAAGAGCGTGTCTTTACGACTCCCCTTCATATAATTAAACTCTATATTTTGCATCTTAAACAGCTCTTCGTACTCTGCTTGTTGAAAATTATAGATTTCCGCAAGTGAATAAATAGGGTAATAATCTGGGCTATCCATCCAATTACAAAAGAATTCTTCATGGGTATCTGTATAAAACTCTACGATATATTGGAACTCACCGTTAATCTCAAAAGGATAAGTGGCTTCTTCCCCCGGCATAGTTATTATTTTTTCGGGAGGGAAGTAGCTTATTTCTACCCTCATTTTAATCGCCTCTCTTAAAGGTTCGAATAGTTTATTTTTTTATAATACCACGTGAAACCGTTGTTTTCGCTGGCTTATTAAACTAACCTACCCCGTTAGTTCAATAAGAAAAAAGAGTTGCGTATGCAATTTTTTTTGCAGAACGTGTGCCAGTGTAGTTTTTTTGAACATCGTTGAAAGCCTTGTTATATCTAGGTTCAAACGATTGTGCATAAAAAGCTGTATAGGAATAGAATAAAGAAAAACACTTAAAATATTGATATGACAACGTTTTAAGTGTTTTGTTGTTGTATCAACAAACTTTGATTTGGGATTGGTTTCTCAGCTGCGTATGTATAATTATTCTTATTGTTTTTTTCAAAGTAAGCTACTCACCTGTGTGTGAATCCATAAGCTTTCCTGTCTTTAAATCGTAAATTTTATAATCCATTTCCCACATACGGTCTTTGGTCACCGTAATCTCACAGTAATAAGGAATTGATTTGCCATAAGCATCAAGGTTAGGAATCTCCATGAAACTAAATTGTTCGTCTGTATTAAACATATTGAAAGTCGAATCAGAAGAACGACCAGATGAAGATATTTCTATCGTACATTTTCCATTAACAACATCAAAGTCTTTCGTTATTACATCTTTTAGACTTGGAATGGTCATCCATAAAAGCAGGAGTCCCACTAGAAAACCGCCCAGCATTTTAATAGTCTGCCAAAACTCAATTTCTCGCTCTATATGCATATGAATAAAAAATATCACTGTGAATATAACTAAAAACACACCTAAACCAAATAACAAATAATAAATTAAAATAATAATCCCTTCCCTACAATAAATAATTACTATATTTACGTTAATTCAATTATAAAAGTTTCAAAAGTTATCATTATAACCTTTCCAAAGCGAGATTTGATATGTTCATTTCAGATCATAGCAACATTCAATATAGTTATGGAATTTATAGTTTCACTTTTATATATCTGTTTAAAGTAACTTTCCACTCCTTCATATTCAACTAAACTGCCCCGATAGTTGCAATCGAGTAGAGGGAAAATAAATGTATTATTTTCGCCCCTCTCACAACACCGTACGTACGGTTCGCGTATACGGCGTTTCAATTTATATC
>NZ_JBNNOR010000039.1:0-2572 GCF_050274955.1 Peribacillus sp. NPDC006672 | reverse complement strand
TTGCTCATTTTGCTTTTTTAATAGTGTGTGCTCACTTAAAATTTAACGTTGGCGCTTTGTTTTGTTCAGTTTTCAAAGAGCAATTTTCAACAATCGTTCTTTCGAACGGCTTGTTTATTCATCATAACATCTTATTGATTAGTTGTCAACTTCTGCGAAGTTTTTAACTTATTTTAAATCGCTGTGTTTTTCAGCGACCATTTCATCTTATCATTTTTATTGTAAGAAGTCAATAGTTATTATTTCTTTTAGCAATCTGCCAAAAGCGGATGAAGTTTTTTGTTTTTCTTAGTTGGTGCTTATTTATATTAATCCTTTCGTACCTTAAAGTCAACTCATTTTATGCAATTCCTTGTTAAATGATTTACTCAACTATATAGGAGTATTAAAAGTGCCAGTCATAACATGGCTTCCACTTACACCAAAAGCCTTCTTGATCCTTGTAGGTTCCCCTAGATCAACAACCATTATATTAAAATAAAAGGAGCCATTTGCCCCCCTTCAATATCCTTAAAACCAATAAATTATCCAAATCGATTACTCTCTGCTTGTCCAAAAGACCAATCAACCTAACAAGGTATGGCTATGTAATCTAAATAATGAAGGTAAATGAGATGTATATCGAATACTAAAATATTGTTCCTTTAACACTGGATAACGATTTTAGAAATAACCGCTTATATCACGCACTTCCGTTGTCCAAATATTAAATAATTTTTTTACAATTTTACTTCCTTGTACTATAATAAATATATTTTAAAAATTTCAGGTTAGACTTTTAATCATTATAAAGGGAGGGATTTATAAATGATTAATAAAAACACATCTTTGAGGATGCAAAGTATCGTTTTTATTGGCTTTATGGGAGTAGGAAAGACGACGATCGGACAGAAAGTAGCGAGGAAATTATATAGGGACTTTATTGATATAGATCAAGAAATCGAAAAGGAATTCAATATGCCCACCACGGAAATATTCAAGAAGTTTGGGGAAAAACCTTTTCGCGAAAAAGAAAAAAGTGTGATTGAAAGCTTTAGTCAACAACAATTGAAAATCATTTCAGTCGGGGGCGGGGCATTTTTACAAGAGGATATACGGAATATCTGTTTATCTAATTGCATTGTCTTCTACCTTGACTTATCTTGGGAATATTGGAAAGAGAGAATAGGCTTACTTATTGATAGTAGACCTGTTTTACAAAGTCGTACCCTAGAGGAAATCGAAGAACTCTTTTACACAAGACAGGAAATATACTCCTATCATCATTCAAAAGTGAATATGAATGATCTTGATGTTGAAGAGGTAGCAGATTATATTGTTGATTCATTGAAAGTCGCTTGGGATATTTACGAACCACTTAAGTAATTCCATTAGTTGATTGCCCAATAAAACCTAAGAAAAGAATAATAAAAAAGATGAAAAGAATACAGCGATAAGAGATACTCCCTCTTCCTGTAAACTAATCACCTTTTTTTCTTTTTAGGAGGATTTTCTAATAATCAGTTCAAGATTTAATATAATACGCTGTTATTCATGATCAATATTAACCATTTTTTTGGTACAAAGATTCGCAGCTTCTTTGCCCATACGTTGTGGAAATGAAGAAACAGTTGTTAACGGAGGATGATTGATTTCTGCTACTGGAACATTATCGAATCCTACGTTGTCTATATCTTGATCAGGAATCAATCCTATCATCCTTAACCCTTGCATAAACGCCGAAAGCAATTAAGTCGCTAAAGCAAAAAATAGCTTAGGATTATTAAAGACCTCAAATACAGCCTCTCCCCCCCCTCTCGTGTCGGAGTACTATCTATCATTAACGTTTCGTCAACTTCCAAGTGTCAAACTTATAAAATAGTCCTTTATACAGAATTCAAAAATATTAGATATCACTCCAACATGCATTTTTGTTTGTTTTTTCAATTGTACCAAGAATGGGATATCTACTTGTATCCGTCTGTGCCCCTTGTCGAGTGCCCCAAAACAAACTATAGACAGAAGTAAAAGCAGTCTGTGGTGCTGCTGATATGTGCTTGCCTAATGCTCATTGTCCCACGTTTTAAAGATATGGATTATATCCATAAAGACAACTACGGACTTTCAAGCCTTTTTTCCAAGTAACTTGAGCGTCTTCAGTTAAGACTATCTAAAGTTTTTTTCGTATCCCATGGACAATGATGAACTGGGATTTTTGACCTTCCGTAACTCTTTATTCTCTTCTAAGGTAATTAATGAGGCTAATTCTACTCTTGCTTCCTGAAACTATTTACCATTTGTGTTTTTCTAATTCTGACACCTTCTATCTTGGCTCTCCCTTATGTCTCAACAATTCATGGATCAGGATTCCCCCTAAATTTCAACAAAATATAATAATAATAGAAGAAAAAAATAGAATTATTTCCAGTCTTTTTTTCTAGCATACCTTTTAAATGGTTTCATTACTTTTTTCGATACTCTTTTCATTAAAAGACGCAAAAAAAGACCAGCCGGATGGCTGATCTTGTAAATGGCTTGGCGGCGTCCTACTCTCACAGGGGGAAACCCCCAACTACCATCGGCGCTGAAGAGC
>NZ_JBNNOR010000038.1:1624-4607 GCF_050274955.1 Peribacillus sp. NPDC006672 | reverse complement strand
ATAAGAAGGTATTTCATTTTTTAAAAAGCGTTGGTTAAGTCCTCGATCTATTAGTATCAGTCAGCTCCACATGTCGCCACGCTTCCACCTCTGACCTATCAACCTGATCATCTTTCAGGGATCTTACTAGCTTGCGCCATGGGAAATCTCATCTTGAGGGGGGCTTCATGCTTAGATGCTTTCAGCACTTATCCCGTCCGCACGTAGCTACCCAGCTATGCCTTTGGCAAGACAACTGGTACACCAGCGGTGCGTCCATCCCGGTCCTCTCGTACTAAGGACAGCTCCTCTCAAATTTCCTGCGCCCGCGACGGATAGGGACCGAACTGTCTCACGACGTTCTGAACCCAGCTCGCGTACCGCTTTAATGGGCGAACAGCCCAACCCTTGGGACCGACTACAGCCCCAGGATGCGATGAGCCGACATCGAGGTGCCAAACCTCCCCGTCGATGTGGACTCTTGGGGGAGATAAGCCTGTTATCCCCGGGGTAGCTTTTATCCGTTGAGCGATGGCCCTTCCATGCGGAACCACCGGATCACTAAGCCCGACTTTCGTCCCTGCTCGACTTGTAGGTCTCGCAGTCAAGCTCCCTTGTGCCTTTACACTCTACGAATGATTTCCAACCATTCTGAGGGAACCTTTGGGCGCCTCCGTTACTCTTTAGGAGGCGACCGCCCCAGTCAAACTGCCCACCTGACACTGTCTCCCACCCCGATAAGGGGCGCGGGTTAGAATTTCAATACAGCCAGGGTAGTATCCCACCAACGCCTCCACCGAAGCTAGCGCTCCGGCTTCTCAGGCTCCTACCTATCCTGTACAAGCTGTACCAAAATTCAATATCAGGCTGCAGTAAAGCTCCACGGGGTCTTTCCGTCCTGTCGCGGGTAACCTGCATCTTCACAGGTACTATAATTTCACCGAGTCTCTCGTTGAGACAGTGCCCAGATCGTTACACCTTTCGTGCGGGTCGGAACTTACCCGACAAGGAATTTCGCTACCTTAGGACCGTTATAGTTACGGCCGCCGTTTACTGGGGCTTCGGTTCAAAGCTTCGCTTGCGCTAACCTCTCCCCTTAACCTTCCAGCACCGGGCAGGTGTCAGCCCCTATACTTCGCCTTGCGGCTTCGCAGAGACCTGTGTTTTTGCTAAACAGTCGCCTGGGCCTATTCACTGCGGCTTTTCCGGGCTATTCACCCTAAAAAGCACCCCTTCTCCCGAAGTTACGGGGTCATTTTGCCGAGTTCCTTAACGAGAGTTCTCTCGCACACCTTAGGATTCTCTCCTCGCCTACCTGTGTCGGTTTGCGGTACGGGCACCTTACATCTCACTAGAGGCTTTTCTTGGCAGCGTGGAATCAGGAACTTCGGTACTATATTTCCCTCGCCATCACAGCTCCGCCTTAATGGAAACGGGATTTGCCTCGTTTCCGGCCTAACTGCTTGGACGCGCATATCCAACAGCGCGCTTACCCTATCCTTCTGCGTCCCCCCATCGTTCAAACGATGTATAGGTGGTACAGGAATATCAACCTGTTGTCCATCGCCTACGCCTTTCGGCCTCGGCTTAGGTCCCGACTAACCCTGAGCGGACGAGCCTTCCTCAGGAAACCTTAGGCATTCGGTGGAAGGGATTCTCACCCTTCTTTCGCTACTCATACCGGCATTCTCACTTCTAAGCGCTCCACCAGTCCTTCCGGTCTGACTTCAACGCCCTTAGAACGCTCTCCTACCATCGACACCAAAATGGTGTCAATCCACAGCTTCGGTGATACGTTTAGCCCCGGTACATTTTCGGCGCGGAGTCACTCGACCAGTGAGCTATTACGCACTCTTTAAATGGTGGCTGCTTCTGAGCCAACATCCTGGTTGTCTAAGCAACTCCACATCCTTTTCCACTTAACGTATACTTTGGGACCTTAGCTGGTGGTCTGGGCTGTTTCCCTTTCGACTACGGATCTTATCACTCGCAGTCTGACTCCCAAGAATAAGTATTTGGCATTCGGAGTTTGACTGAATTCGGTAACCCGTTGGGGGCCCCTAGTCCAATCAGTGCTCTACCTCCAATACTCTCATCTTGAGGCTAGCCCTAAAGCTATTTCGGAGAGAACCAGCTATCTCCAGGTTCGATTGGAATTTCTCCGCTACCCACACCTCATCCCCGCACTTTTCAACGTGCGTGGGTTCGGGCCTCCATTCAGTGTTACCTGAACTTCACCCTGGACATGGGTAGATCACCTGGTTTCGGGTCTACGACCTCATACTCATTCGCCCTATTCAGACTCGCTTTCGCTGCGGCTCCGTCTTATCAACTTAACCTCGCATGAAATCGTAACTCGCCGGTTCATTCTACAAAAGGCACGCCATTACCCATTAACGGGCTTTGACTACTTGTAGGCACACGGTTTCAGGATCTATTTCACTCCCCTTCCGGGGTGCTTTTCACCTTTCCCTCACGGTACTGGTTCACTATCGGTCACTAGGGAGTATTTAGCCTTGGGAGATGGTCCTCCCTGCTTCCGACGGGATTTCTCGTGTCCCGCCGTACTCAGGATCCACTCAGGAGGGAACGAAGTTTCAACTACAGGGTTTTTACCTTCTTTGACGGACCTTTCCAGGTCACTTCATTTACCCCGTTCCTTTGTAACTCCATGTTGAGTGTCCTACAACCCCAAGAGGCAAGCCTCTTGGTTTGGGCTAATTCCGTTTCGCTCGCCGCTACTCAGGAAATCGCATTTGCTTTCTCTTCCTCCGGGTACTTAGATGTTTCAGTTCCCCGGGTCTGCCTTCAGTACCCTATGTATTCAGGTAAAGATACTGTTCCATTACGAACAGTGGGTTTCCCCATTCGGAAATCTCCGGATCAAAGCTTACTTACAGCTCCCCGAAGCATATCGGTGTTAGTCCCGTCCTTCATCGGCTCCTAGTGCCAAGGCATCCACCGTGCGCCCTTTCTAACTTAACCGTTAAAAAAGATCTTACTT
>NZ_JBNNOR010000037.1:0-5664 GCF_050274955.1 Peribacillus sp. NPDC006672 | reverse complement strand
GTGATATAAATTGAAACGCCGTATACGCGAACCGTACGTACGGTGTTGTGAGAGGGGCGAAAATAATACATTTATTTTCCCTCTACTCGATTGGAACTATCGAGGCAGGTTAGTTTAAGAGTGTTGTTTAACTTGTGTTCAACAATCGGGCCATTTAATTGAGTAATAGGTTGCAAAAAACACACTTTTTTTATAATTTTCTTCTTACTACACAAATGTCATTAATACCAATGCTCCTCGTGATGCCCGTTCATGTGATAGACGGGTTGGCAGTACCACCATTTAAGCTTTTTATTCTAAAAAAGGAAAACGCTATCCAAAATACATCGGATAGCGTCTTGATATTTCGAATAGTTCTATTAAGGATTCGTCGACCAAAGTCCTGCATGTTTTAGTACAACACGTGAATGAAGTTTTAGCTGTGCAACCATCAATTCTGCTAAATCTTCTGCTTGCATCACTTTTTCTGGATTACCGTCAGTTAAGTTTAGCTCAACAGCCATATCTGTTGCAACCGTACTTGGCGTTAACGTTGTAACACGAATATTTTTCTTACGCACTTCAAGCATTAATGACTCACTTAGTCCGATAACTGCAGCTTTTGAAGCCGAGTATGCACTTGTAATTGGTGCACCTTTTTGACCAGCTGTTGATGAGATATTAATGATGTCGCCAGTGTTGCGCTCTATCATTTCTGGTAATACCGCACGTGTTGTGTAGTACACACCTTTTACGTTTACATCGATAATATTTGTCCATTCTTCAGGCGTTAAGTCCATGAAGTTACCGAATTTTGAAATGCCGGCATTATTTACTAAAATATCGATTGCACCAAGCTCGCCACGAATCGATTCAACCGCTGCTGTGATAGAATCTAAATCCGCTACATTCGCTGCAGCGATTGCTACCTTCACGTCATACTGTTTAAGTACCTCTGCAACTTGTTGTAAATTTTCAAGCGTACGTCCAACAAGACCTACGTGAATACCTTCCTGCGCAAAAGCTATGGCTGTTGCACGTCCAATACCACGCCCTGCTCCTGTAATTAATGCCACTTTCCCTGTGATTGTTTGCATGTTTTTTGCTCCTTTAGATAAGATAGATTTATTATTGACGAATCGAAGTGTATTAAACTAAAAAAATTAATACTTGAGTAAGGTACGTATGATAAAGCCGTTCTGATGTTATAATTATTTACGCTGTTTTACTCGGAAATGATTTGTCTTTAAGACTAACTTCATTCTACCTAAAGTTTTCTCTGTTGTGAAGAACGCACTTTTTTGTGCGGAGGTTACCAAACGGTTACTACTGTACGAAAAGGAGTTACTGTCCATGTCAGATACACTACAAAAAGAGATCCAAGCCTTTTTAAATGGTGCTATTATATGTTTCAAATATTGTCTTAGCGTATGTTTTCGTTAAAATGTTGGCTGTACCCCTCTTAGCGTATAAAATTTCCGAAATGGGCGGTAAATCACTGTTGCTATCGTTTTAAAGTAATGTTATGGAGGCGAAAAGGTGAACTTTTTTGATTGGGAAATTGAAATGCCTGAAAGTTTAAAGCCGTATTTAGATAAAGAATATAAAAGAATTGCAATTCTCACTAAAGAAGATGATGAAATTCATATTGTTTTCGAATTTGATGAAAATAACCACTTAGTTATGCACCCAAGATGGAATATAAATGTCACTATCATAGGGGAAAAACATTTAAAACTAACCACAAATTCATAAGACAAAACGCTAACGGATACTTGAGTCGGGTGCTTAAGGCAAGCCGTTTTTTCTTTTTCAATTAACGGGGCAGGTTAGATTAATAAGGAAGGAAGTATTTTCATATATGAAATAGAATTTTTTTCGCTTATGCTGAAAATAAAAAAGAAGGCTAAGATGTATGAATATCACTGATTTACTTGTTTTGTCTGTGGTTTTAGGCTTAATAAATGGTTTTAAGGACAATAAATTTAAAAAGAAAAGTTTTTTTAACACGTTTTAAATACTTTTCACATCAGGTCTAATTTTCATCATAACAGGAGATCTCTTTTTGAATGATTTATTAGATAAATATCTTCCTAATGAAGAATATGGGATATTAGTATTTGGAGGTTTGTTATTGTTATATCCTATTTATACAACAATTAAAGGATTTAAAAAAAAGACCACTAATTCACTTCGTTAATTATCTATAGGGTGCGATCCTTTAATTTGAAAAAACGGAGAAGATTTGTGAAAGAATGATAGTTAAACAGTGATTACAGAAAATTGTTATAAAAGGTGATTTTATGGATACTTCAAGTTATATATTTTTAGCAATTTATTGGGTCGGAATTATTATATGGTCGCTTAAAAATAAGGAAAAGGCTAAGAAGGAATTACTTCAAATAAAGGAAAATTGGAAGACAGGAGTATCAATATTGCTAATAGTTTTATTTCCATTTTTAGTTTTGGCTTCAATGATATTTGTATTGTAGTTTGTTTTCATTGTTTAGTTAGAGTGGCAGGTTAGCAAGATTGTGAAGGATTGTACTTAAACTAACGGGTGCGTTAGTTGAAGATCAGAGCTGTCATTATGGCAGCTCTTTCTTTATGGAACTATCGGGGCAGGTTAGTTGAACAAGTAAAAGGTTTTTGTGGTGGTTGTCTCGAAACTAAATGAGTAGGAAAATCATTTTAACATTAGGGAGGATGGCTGTTGTACTTAATTTAGGGATCTATATTCTAATTAGAATTGAGGAGTGAATAGAATGACCAACGTAAAAGATATTATTTCTGACCAGTTCTTAGCGAATGCTAATGCCCCTAGTTGGTACAAGCCATTTTCAGAATCAGTTGAAAATTTGACGGAAGAACAGGCTTTATGGAAGCCAAGCAAAGACAGTAACAGTATAGCTGAAATTGTACAACATCTGATTTATTGGAATCAAACTTGGCAAAACAGGTACGAAAAATCCAACGTAGACGCTGTATCTTCAAACGGAGATAATAATCGGAGTTTTTTAAGTCCTGAATATATGTCCTTTAACGATTTGAAAAAAATCTTATTAGAAGTCCTTTTAAAGTGGGAAGGGTTATTAACTAATGAAAAAATAGAAAGTGATGTTATAGGTTTTCCTGAAAAAGTTAAGTGGTGGCAAATTCTTGGAAATGCAACTACCCATAATGCATATCATATCGGTCAAATTATTTATATTAGGAAACTGCAAAACAGTTGGAAGGGGAATGCATGAGAAGTTGACTTAGCTGCTAATTGGAACTTTTTGCTAGAATGGATTGCTGCGGCAATCCTTTTTTCAAAGGGGCAGTTTAGTTGCACAAGAATTAACCGAAACCAAAATGAATACATAGTAAAAAGAGTGTTAATTTGGGAGATGAATAAAGTGAACAGATTTATTAAGAGGCTTTGGAATAATGTATGGGAGCTTTCTGTAATGTTTATTGGCTGGATAATCATTTTTATTGCAAAGATACCCATAACTTTTCTGACTGTTTTCATTATTACAATAATAGGGTATATTCTTGGAGGAGCTATCAGTTTCTTTAACTGGCAAAGTAATAAAGGCAAAAAAAACTATCGGGTGCTTTACTTCATTACCAGGAGCTGATCATCATCTCCTTTTCTTATGGAACTAAAGGGGCAGGATAGTTCATTAAGAAAACATGTTTATTTTGGAAATAATTATTATGATGAAGTGGAATATTCGTTAGGAAGGTGGCAACGCCATCCTCCTGTATATTTTCTACAAGAATAGCGTTTTTTTCGTTATGTTGATACAAATTCACTTTAGCTTGATGGCGATGGGGTAGGATTCCGTATACATTAATGAATAGATTATTTTTCCTTGTACTAGTATAATAAATATATATAGTTTTTAAAATATTTATCGATTATAAATTATAATATAAATATATTTTACATACTAAAATTATTTAAGGGGTGATTAAGATAGAAAAGTCCTCAGACGATGCTGTTCGTATTCTAATGACCGAAATGTTTAACATTCAAAATAAATCAAAAGACTTTATGAAAACACTTACTCATGATGAAAATCTCTCAGAAAATTTAGTGCTTTTATTACTAAGACTTAAATTATACAGACATATGAAAATTACTGAGATTTCAGAAGCATTTATGCTAACGCCTGGTGCAGCAACGAATATGTGCGATAAACTTGAAGACTTAAATTATATAGAAAGAATAAGGATTAAAGACGATAGAAGAGTTGTAAGGGTTGCACTTACTAGAAAAGGAGAAGAAAGGGTCGAAGCGATATTTTCAAAATTCTCAAAGGAAAAGATAGAGAGAATATCAAGTATTTTAGAAGAAATAAATAAACTATTTGAAAAAATAGAATATTAATAATGTCTAAAAACAGATTATAAAATCTGTTTTTTTTTTATTTTATGGAGAAATTGACAATAAATATCAGTCATTATATATTATAGTAAATAAATATTTTAATAACTAAAATATATTTCGTTGGGAGGAAACAGAGAATTACTATTATTTCTAGAAAAGAGGAGAAAAATATGAAAAGAAAACTATTTATGATGGGGGTTCTAACTTTGATAATAACTGGAGTTTTTGTTGCACTTAGTAAAAAAAATTTCGAGTATAAGAGTGACTTAAAAAACGTAGAAAAGATTATTGTTGATTCTGACGTTTCTAATATTGTCCTTGTTAAAGGTGATTCAAATATGAATATAGAATATTCAGGTCAGAAATCATTTTTAGGAAACCCTAAAATAGATATAGTTTATAACAAAGATCAAGCCATTATTAAAGTGAAGGCTCTTCCAAATAAGTGGATGTACATTTTACCTGGTAACGTAAGAAGAGGAAAATTGATACTGAACATTCCAGCAAAATTATTAGAACATGTTCAAATTAAAACCCAAAACGGAAACATTGACGTTAAAGATTTAAGTGAAGTAAACCGATTATCTCTTAGTTCAAATGTAGGTAATATTAATGTAGATTCTTTTAAAGGGGAATCCGTAAATATAGAGGCAAAGAATGGTTCTATAAAATTAGGAACAGTTGATGGAGAAGTCAAAATAAAGAACCAAACTGGTAACCTAAATAGCTTACTACTTTCTGATATTAAGGGCAAAAACAACATTAAACTCTCAAACGGCAGTGCAAAGATAACACTTCCTAATGAATTAGATCTTAATGATATAGGATTTAATATTTCATCCAGTAATGGAAGGATAATTTCTGAACATAATAAATTATCAAGCGATAATATAACAAAACGAGGCGCAGGGCAGAAAATCACTAATCGTTCCAAAGGGAATAAGGAATTAAATATATCTGTTACAGTAGGTAATATAAAGATTAATTAAGACCATACAATATGTACATTCATTGACCATCTCAATAATATCAAATGAACGAAAGGCATATGCAATACCAAACGGAAGTGCAATTTTCTCCAAGAACGGGGAATTATTTAAAGTGGTTAATGACTATCTACTCCCTTTAAAAAAGAAGTAGGAATTAGTAAATTCCTACTTCTTAATGAACTAACGGGTGCGTTAGCTGAAGATCGGAGCTGTCTTTAAGGCAGCTTTTTCTTAGTGTGCCAGGCATGGCAACTATCTAGGTGGTGAAAGTCCACTGTGGGGGTACACATCGACCAACCACTAAGGAAGCGCAAGGTA
>NZ_JBNNOR010000036.1:0-6409 GCF_050274955.1 Peribacillus sp. NPDC006672 | reverse complement strand
TGCGGGAGCAGCGGGACAGGTGAGACCCCACAGGCGTTTACGCCGAGGAGGCTCACCGCCCGCCCCGCGGAAAGCGAGCATCTGGAGGGGAAATCCACCACACCGCACTAAATAGCAACAAAGTATGCGAAAACAGCCTTTATTTATTATGTATGATTCATGATCTCAGAAACCTTTAAAACCCCCGAATACGTGATTTGTCAGAAAGAAAGTTATGTTAGTCATCCAATCAAAAAATAAGATAATCCCCATAGCAATTGTGAGATATCCGCCAATTTTTGTGAAGTTACGATTATACTTCCTTATCCAGCCTGATTTCCCGATAAAAAATGACATGATGAAGAATGGGATTGAAAATCCAAGTATATAAGCAATCATATAGAGTAAGCCTTGTCCCGTATATAAACCGAGAGTCATGACAGCCCCTAATATCGGACCGACACATGGAGTCCAACCAGCTGCATAACCAATACCAATCAAAATAGAACCGATATATCCGGATGGACGGTTTTTAAAGGTCATTTTCCTATCCTTCATTAAAAATTTCGGCTGGAGAAATCCTACTATTATCAGGCCGAACAAAACGATTAAAACGGCCCCTGCTTGCCTAATCAAATCAATATATTCATAAAAGAATTCATAAAAGATCGATGTCGAAAGCCCAAGAGCAACAAATATGATAGAAAAACCCACCAAAAAGAAAAAGGTATGAAGCAGTGCCTTTCGATTGAATTTGTTACTTTCGTCTTTTAACTCACTAACTGATAAACCTGTAATATAAGATAAAAAGGCAGGATATAATGGTAAACAACACGGAGATATGAAGGATAGTATTCCTGCACTAAATGCTATAAAGATATTTAAATCCACCAATCAAAATTCCCCCTTTTGCATGTTTCAAGACTCTTCATAACTCTTAAACCTCCATCCCTAACCATGATGCGACCACCATCAACACCCCAACGACAATCACCACAACCGGTCCTACAACAATTACACCAAATAGCAAAGAAACTAATGCATCAATGAAGGTTCGAACTGGCCCTGCTTTTTCTTTTTGATTCGCTTGCTCCGTTAATAAGTCTTCAAGATGACCGACTTTTTGCTTCAATTCCTGTAACTCTTGAACCACTTTTGTGTCTTGATCCATTATATTACCCCCTTGCACACACTTAACAATAAGTGTTAATTCTATCATTTGCATCCATTTTTAAAAAGTGAAATTGACTATTTTCCATCCTCGAACAAGTCTAGCTGTCTATTTCCATCCAATCCTTTATAGGAATAATATTTGCCTTCGTTCTTTATCGGATATATGGCAAGAAGCTCGATGCTGCAAATGAAGCTGGGTAATCTTGAAAAACTGTATAAAAAAGAGCATGTTTTGATCAAAACATGCTCTTTTTGCATACCGTTAGCGAAATAAGGGGGCAACCGTTAACATTAGCACGGAAAAGCAAAGCAGTATAGTAGTTGTCCTGTTTGAGAGCTTTACTTGTTTGCCATTTTTATAGAACCCTGAAAATTGAAGCCGGTTTTTATAGAGTATATAAAGTAATGGAAAAATTGCCAGACCAACAATCCATCCACCTGTGGTATTTTCTACGGTTATTCCAAAAATCGAATAGATTGAATTAATGATGAACCCCATGATCATTCCAATAACAAAAATAATGGTGATTATACGAAATAATTCTAAGATGACTCTTAACATCATTTCACCTGCTTTCTGCCTGCTTTCCCTTTATCCGTAAAAAAAAGGCTGCAATCAGCAACCTTGAAAGAACTTTACAGGATGGGATAATTCCCTAAATATAACAGACTTTTATCTTTGGTAAATAGACGCTCTTACTCCTCTTCTTGAACGAGCGAATGCTTAAATGCGTAAATCACTGCTTGCGTGCGGTCCTGTACGGCAAGCTTACTTAATATATTGCTGACATGTACTTTGGCTGTTTTCAGGGCTATGTATAGTTCATCCGCAATTTCCTGATTCGTTTTCCCTTTTGTCATAAGCAGCAAAATTTCCATTTCGCGGTTTGTCAATTGATCATGAAGCTGGGTAATCTTTGGGCGACGCAACTTCTCCATCATTTTCCCCGTCACTTCAGGTTCAAGTACGCTTTGCCCCTGGAACGTGGAACGGACGGCTCTCGCAATCTCGCTGGCCTTTGATGTTTTTAACATATAGCTCGTCGCTCCCGCTTCCAATGCCGGGTACACTTTTTCATCATCAAGAAAGCTTGTCACAATGATGATCTTTGCTTCTGGCCAACTCTCAATAATTCGTTTCGTCGCTTCTATGCCATCCATTTCCGGCATGACCAAATCCATCAAAATGATATCCGGACGCAATTCCATTGCCAGTTCGACAGCCTTCAAGCCATTGTCCGCTTCCCCGATCACTTCGATATCCGACTGTGCAGATAAATAAGCCGATACCCCTATTCTTACCATTTCATGGTCATCGACAAATAATACTTTAATCATCATGATCACCTCCAGCATTTAATAATGGGATTTTCACTTCAAGTTTCGTTCCTTTATTCGGAACGCTTACAAGTTGCATCGTTCCGCCTAATTCCACAGCCCGTTCATGCATATTTTGCAGACCATATGATCCCGTTTTCGACTCCTCGACGTTAAAACCGATGCCATCATCCGTTATCCGTAAAATGATCAGCCCATCACGAACGATCAATAGCACTTCAAGCGAGTCCGCCTTTGCATGTCTTAGTGTATTGGAAATCGATTCTTGTAAAATCCGGAACAGATGGTCTTCAATCCCCTTATCCAGAGTGACAGTTTCCATCTTCCAATTTATGTCCATCGTCACTTTTTGTGCCAATTCCTCCAGGAGCTCCTTCATCCCCGCCTGTAAAGATTTTCCCTTTAAGGCAACGGGTCTCAAGTGAAGTAATAAAGCCCTCATCTCAAGCTGGGATTGATGGATCATCTCTTCCACTATCTTGAATTGTTTCATTTCCGTTTTTTCCATATCTGATTGTGACTCGGTAATGGCCGACATGAACATCGAAGCGGCAAACAATTGCTGGCTCACCGAATCATGCAGTTCCCGCGCCAAACGGTTTCGTTCCTGGGAAACGATTTCCTGGATCTGTTTCTCCTGATCAATGGCCTTTTCATTCGCCATTTTTTGTGATAATTTGGTCTGCTCATTGATTTGCTTATGAATCAGTTGCATCCGTTCCACCATTTTAGCCATCTCTTGGATCGGATACGCCTCCTGTTGCGAAGGTAAGCGACCCTGTTCAAGTAAATATAGCCCTTCATCCACCCTTTCCAGCTGCCTCTTCCAAAACAACCCCGAAACGACACCATAGAAAAGCCCTACCGTAATGACCAGACTTGGCAGGAATATGACGAAGGGTAACCCCATGACCACTTTCTCCCACAATACGCTCCAGTCGGATAAAGGAAAAATAAAGAAAATCGCCGCCGGCAAGGCAAGGGAAAGTACGAAAGAAACACCAAGGGCAGTCAATATCTGTCGTGTCATTATGCTCATACCCGCTTCACCTCTAAATCCCCAACTAAGATTGAAGTGATGATATGGACCTTGTGATCCGTTTCATTGAACCCTTCCGTTTGGTATGAATAAATTTGATTAAAGACCCTGGATTCAGGCTTATTTTCAAAGATCCTCGCTCTGCCTGCAATGACAGAATGATGGACCCTTATTTCGATGCCATACGGTACAAGGACAGTGATATTGCCAATGATATTCCTGATGGAAATGACAGCGTCGCCTTTCGGTAAAATCGTTTTGCTTAAATCGATAACCGTATCACCGACCCCGCCCTGAACATTCACGGAATTCCATTCATATACATGCTCAGCCGTTTGTTGATGACCGAAAAACTTATTTTTAAATAGATAATCGGTCTTCAGCAATTGTTCCTTATTGATCTTTTCTTCGTCCGAATCATCATTTGTTAAAATGGGACTGACCCAATCAGGATTCTTTTTGGACTGATAATATAAAAGTAAAAGATAAATGAGGATCGCCATAAGGAAAAATCTAAAGACGAACATATTCAAGACAGTGATGATAAGGGAAATCAGCCCTATAAAAAATAGGATTTTCCCAATTGACCGTTTTGTGAATTTCCTGCCTAAATAGATACATCCAATTGAAAAAGCGAGGGAAAAAAGGAGACCTCCACCCGTAAATGAAATCTCTAAAAAAAGCAGGACGACTCCGATGAGAAGTATCCATCCCATATAGTCCGTCTTCATCTTGTTCAACATCGGTTCGCCTCCCCTGTATATGATCATGATATTCTTAAAAGGCACAGGAACCCGTGCCTTTTAAGAATACCATGAAATTATCACGTTCTGACAGCCTGTTTTCCCCCGACCTCCATTCCATAAGGTCAGGGGATAACAGCAATGCTTTAAAATACCTTTACGCTTCTTTCTGTTCCAGTTCCTTTTCAAGCTGGACAATCCTGGCATCGATTGTATGCCGATTATAATCTGTATGGACTTGATGCTCGATGCGATCGATATAATGCTCCATTTCTTCAAACATCGCTACCGGTTTGGCGTCGGAACTGCCTCCTTCTAAAACACGGTTGATCCGGTTGTTTGCCCGGGCAATATTCTCCCTGCCCATCAGTTCCATCCGCTTTAGATGCATATCCTTGAGCTTATGCTTCATTTCTTCATACTTCCGCTCCAGTTCAGCCAACTGAACTTCTGCACTTTTATGCGCCTCCTTCAAACTTAGCGCACGATCTTCATAGTGCAGGCTTTCCTTGAAAGCAAAGTCCATTAAATCCGTTTCTCCTGACTGCTTAGCAATTTCAGCCTGATGCTTACGTTTTTCAGCCAGATTTTGCGCTTGATTATATTCACGCGTAAACTCTTCTTTCAAAAGATATTGACGTTCAAGCAGCTTACCGACCTTTTCTGTCTCCTGCTCGCATTGACGTAAATATTGATTTAACATTCCAATTGGATTTTTTTGCTCCTTTTTATCCAACAAGTCGTGAAAATCCGCTGAAATCGTTTGTTTCATTCTTGAAAATAAATTACCCATTCCAATTCCATCCCTTCTATTAGTTCTTATTCAACTCTTTCCACTCTCTTTCAAAATTTGAGAATGGGTCCGTTTCTTTCGATACATTTTCATCATTTTCATTCCATTTTTTATAGACCAGGTAAAGAACATAAGCTGCTACCAGTCCTAATATCGCTGGGATATGGGAAATAGCCACTACAAGCACGATAAGGGAGATTGATCCCCAGGCAATCTTGGCTCCTGTCGATTCGGACTTCATGAACTGTTTGAACCCAAAGTATAGGATCCCCAAGCAAATCGCCAGGCTGATTAATGGACCAACATTCGCTAGCAACATGAATAATGCGATCAGTCCTACAATAAATAAACCAAATTTCTTCATTGTTTTCGTCCTCCTTTCCATGTATATATCTTATCTAGTTTTACGAGTTCGTATAATGAGCCTTAGCTATATTTTCTAGTAAGACTTAAGGCGTAGCTGCTATAAGCCCACACTAACTAGAATGTTTTGTTCCTGAATTTGAGAGGTTTACTCATGTTTGGGCGGTTTATTCGTGAGTTTGGACACTTCACTCAAGATTTTGCGGCTATTATACGAGATTTCATGCTCTACTCGTGAGTTTAGTTGATTTACTCGTGAATGGTTGCTTAACCTCGAGTTGTTTGATTTTCACCCAAGATTTTGCGGCTATTATACGAGATTTGATGCTGTTACTCGTGAGTTTTGGCGGTTTACTCGTGAATTTGGACACTTTACTCGTGAGTTTGAGCGTTTTACTCGTGACTTTAGTTGATTTACTCGTGAATGGATGCTTAACCTCAAGTTGTTTGATTTTCACTCAAGATTTTGCGGCTATTATACGAGATTTGATGCTGTTACTCGTGAGTTTTGGCGGTTTACTCGTGAGTTTTGACGTTTTACTCGTGAATTTAGACACTTTACTCGTGAGTTTGAGCATTTTACTCGTGACTTTAGTTGATTTACTCGTGAATGGATGCTTAACCTCGAGTTGTTTGATTTTCACTCAAGATTTTGCGGCTATTATACGAGATTTGATGCTGTTACTCGTGAGTTTTGGCGGTTTACTCGTGAATTTAGACACTTTACTCGAGAATTCAGCCGATTTACTCGTGAATGGATGCTTAACCTCGAGTTGTTTGATTTTCACTCAAGATTTTGCGGTTATTATACTAGATTTCATGCTGTTACTCGTGAGTTTTGGCGTTTTACTCGTGAATTTGGACACTTTACTCGTGAGTTCAGCTGTTTTACTCGTGACTTTAGTTGATTTACTCGTGAATGGATGCTTAACCTCGAGTTGTTTGATTTTCACTCAAGATTTTGCGGCTATTATACGAGAT
>NZ_JBNNOR010000035.1:0-7105 GCF_050274955.1 Peribacillus sp. NPDC006672 | reverse complement strand
AATGGTAAAGTAGATCGTAAATTATTGCCGAACCCGGAAAAGCATATTGAAGAAAGTAAGATGATAAGGGGTTATGAGGCACCAAAGACCCAGACGGAGAAATTGGTAGTAGAGGCATTTGAATATGTACTTGGTATGGAAAGAGTAAGTGTAAACGACAATTTCTTTGATTTGGGTGGAGATTCCATTAAGGCTATCCATATTCTAAACAAGATAAGAGAAGCTGGATACGATAGCTCCATGCGAAATCTTTTGATGGAGAGAACACCAAAGCTGATAGCCATGAATTTATCCACAAAAAAAGAAATTATACCTGCGGAGCAAGGAGAAATAAGTGGTGAAATTTCACTGACACCAATTCAAAACTACTTCTTCGCACAAAATATGATGGATCCTGAACATTTTAATGTATGCCAAGTGTTTAAGGTTCGTGAAAAACTAAATGCCCAGGCACTACAAAAAGTTTTATCTGCGTTAGTGCAGCATCATGATATGTTGAGAGCTACGTACAAAGATAAGAAACAGGTAATAGGGAAAGTAGAAGATAAGAAATGGTACGGCTTTACAACAATAACATGTGAATCTGAAGAGATTCAGGAAAAAATTAAGACAACGAAAGTAAAGATGGATTTGGCGGAAGGACCATTATTGCAGGCTGTTTTATTTAGTACGTCGGAGCAGGATTATATGATGCTACTAGCTCATCATATGATAATGGATGTGATTTCCTGGCGAATTTTAAGTGAGGATTTGGAGAAGGGCTACTCTCAAGCTTTGAATCAGAAAGAGATAACATTACCAGCTAAAACAGTTTCCTTTAAAGTATGGAGCGAAGGATTAGCTCATTACAGCCAGAGTGAAAAGTTAAAGAGAAGGATAGCTTACTGGTCAGAAATAGAAAATAAATTGGTTGATGGTAAGTTAAAAGAAGATAGCACTGATGATAGATTCGAGCCGAAGACAGCCGTGGCATGTCTCAATGCCACTATCACAGAAAAGTTATTAAAAGAAAGTGCACATGCTTATAATACAGAGATTAATGACTTACTTGTAACAGCACTAGGACGTGCGGTAAACAAAGTAACAGGTCAGAGAACGCTTGCTATACAGATGGAAGGACATGGTCGTGAAGAAACAGTAGGCTCTTTTGACCTAGGTAGGACAATAGGATGGTTCACTAGTATATATCCCGTAGTTTTAGAAGAGTTAGGCACTAATATTGCTCAGGATATTCGAAATACGAAAGAGATACTACGACGTGTGCCAGCACATGGAATTGATTATGGCCTCATAAAGAATGCAGACATGGTTAATTCAGAAGAAATGGATGTGGAAGTGGCACCAGATATATCATTTAATTATCTTGGAGAACTAGGAACAAAGAAAGAATCTGGCGATCCATATTTTGAGTTTTCACAACTAGGTTATGGACAGGATACGGATCCTCGTAATCAATTTGGACCTTCCATTAACGTCATAGGTCATGTGCAAAAAGGTAGTTTATCTATGGCAGTAACCTGCAACAGCAGTCGTTATTTGGCTGAGAGAATTGAGCAAATAGGAAAAGCATATGAAGAAGAACTGATAGCAGTCGCAGAACATTGCTCCCATGCACAGAAGAGTGAGTCAACGGCAAGTGATTTTGGTGAGAGCGTATGGCAAGATAGTGAATTTTGTTATGTACAGGAAGCTGTCAAAATCCGCGGCGAAGAAATTCAACGTATCTATCCATTGGCTCCTGTGCAAGAGGGAATGCTCTATGAGAAGCTTTTGGATGAATCATCTACGAAGTATGTTGTTCAGCAGACGTTGCGATTGGCAGAAGTAGATGTAGAGAAGATGCACAAAGCTTTTGAATATCTAGCAACACAGCATGATATTTTACGTACAAAGATCTGTTATCGGGGAGTAAGTGTGCCAAGACAGGTTTTATTGAAAGAAAGAATGCCGGAATTTAATTATATGGAAGTAGATAATGAATCCGATTATCTTGATTTAAAGGAACAAGATGTAAAACGTGGATTTGATTTAGAAGAAGATACACTAGTTCGTATGAATCTGATAAAAATAAACAATAGTGGATATCGATTGATCATGACGAACCATCATATTATTCTAGATGGTTGGTGTTTACCCATTTTGCGTAAAGATTTGTTTAATGCGTATATGGCAACAGACGAAGAACAATTAAAAATACCTAATAAGACTGCTTCTAATAAAATGGGTAGCTATGAAAAATTTGTAGATTATATAAATGAAAAAGATAAAGAGCCGAGCCTTAAATATTGGGAAGACCTTCTTCAAGGATATGAGACAAGGGCTGAAATTCTACCTATGGGTCGTCCAGAAGAAACAGAAGAAGAGAGTCAGAGCCAAGAGTTTAAGTTAAGCTTGGAGGTAACCGAACAAGCAGAAGCGATATGTGCCCAGTATGATGTCACATTGAACACGCTAGTAGAAGCTTGTTGGGGAGTTTTATTGGAAAAATACAACTCAACAAATGATGTCGTTTTTGGAAAAGTTGTATCTGGTAGAAATGCAGAGATTGAAGGTATTGAAGAAATCGTTGGTTTATTTATCAATACAATACCAGTACGTATATCGACAACAAACGAAGACACATTTGCCGATTTGTTGAAATCATTACAGAGCCAGGCAATTGCTGCAAATGAACACGATTTTCTTCCCTTAGCAGAAATACAGAATCGTACTTTATTAGGAAGGAATCTAATTGGAACCTTATTCTTCTTTGAAGGCTATCAAGGAACAAGTATAAATATTGATGGCAAATTAAATGTGGAATCTGAATATTACCGCGAACAAATCGGGTATGACTTGGGAATGACAGCATTTAAGAGTGATCGTATCCATTTTAGAATTCTATTCAGTACTAAGCTATATAATAAGGAAGAAATAAATATTATTGGGTCTCATTTGCAAAGACTTATGGAACAAGCAATTGCAGCACCACAGACGAAATTAAACGAATTAGACATGACAAATGAAGCAGAAGAAAAGATTGAATTAGTACAGTTTAACGCAACGGATAGTGACTTTCCAAGAAACAAGACAATTGTACAATTATTTGAAGAGCAAGTAGCAAGAACACCCCATAATACAGCAGTTGTATTCGGGGATGAGAAATTGACTTACGCTGAACTAAATGCTCGTGCCAATAAACTTGCATTAAGGTTACGACGAGAATACTATGTCCAGCCTGATGATTTTGTTGCCATTATAGCAGAAAGAAGTTTAGAGATGGTGGTCGGATTATATGCCATCCTGAAGTCGGGTGCAGCATATGTACCAATTGACCCATTTTATCCAGAAGAACGCATCGAGTATATATTGGAAGATAGCCAGCCAAAAGCGGTTTTAATTGGTCATGGAAAGTATAATATTTCTCCTGAAAAGGTTGTTAACTTATATAGTGAAAGCAATTATGAAGAAGGTGCAGAGAATCTAGAACA
The DNA here is from genome assembly GCF_050274955.1 of Peribacillus sp. NPDC006672. Lineage (NCBI taxonomy): Bacteria > Bacillati > Bacillota > Bacilli > Caryophanales > Bacillaceae > Peribacillus > Peribacillus sp. NPDC006672. Next base: position 3,635 of record NZ_JBNNOR010000035.1, on the reverse strand, counting down.
TGTGAATACTCCTCATGATCTTATTTATCTGGTTTATACATCTGGTACAACAGGAAAACCAAAAGGGGTTATGGTAGAGCATCAGCATTTAGTCAATCAGCAGATGTGGACACAAAGAGAATATCCATTACACGAGGGAGAATCTCTTTTAATGAAGACCACTTGTGCATTTGATGTTTTTGCCTGGGAAGTATTTTGGTGGATGTTAGAGGGTGGTAAACTTGTTATTTTGCAACAAGGAGAAGAAAGTCAAAGTGATAAAATAATCAAGACAATTCAGGATTATAATGTCAATGCAATCCAGTTCGTTCCTTCAATGTTCAATATGTTCTTAGAAGAATTAGATATGAGCAAAGAGAAAATAAATACTCTGCGTTATATCATTAATATTGGTGAGAAACTGAATGCAGAAAGTGTGAGACATTACAATCAATTAAGGGAAAAAGGACAAGTAAGAGCAGAACTACTGAATCTCTATGGTCCAGCAGAAACTACAGTTAATTCTAGTGGATATCATTGTCCAGCAGACTTAAATGTAGATAAAGTATTGATTGGTAAGCCTATTAGTAATACACAAATTTATATATTATCTAATGAAATAATAGCTGGAATAGGCGTACCAGGGGAATTATGTATTGCAGGAGAAAGTGTGTCGCGTGGATACTTAAATCGTGAAGAATTGACAGCACAGAAATTTATTAAAAATCCCTTTGGTTCAGGAAGGATGTATAAAACAGGTGATTTGGCACGGTGGATGCCGGATGGAACTATCGAGTACCTTGGTCGTATAGATGATCAGGTTAAAATAAGAGGTTCCAGAATCGAACCAGGAGAAATTGAAAGTACTTTGATGGAACTCGAAGGAGTTAGTGGAGCAGCCGTTGTAGTACGACAAGACAAGCAAGGAGAAAAATATCTGTGTGCTTATGTAGTCGTTCATACAGAAGTAGAAAAATTAGACGAAGATACAATCAAGAGTGAGTTACGCAAGAAGTTACCAGACTATATGGTTCCTTTATATATTATTCGTATTGACCAAATTCCGTTAAGTCATAATGGAAAGCTGGACAAAGCGGCACTACCAGAACCAGAATACAAGCCTAAGGAATATGTAGCACCAACAAATAGAGAAGAGAAGTTAGTAGTTGAAGCATTTGAGAAAATCCTTGGAATAACAGAAATTAGTGTCAATGATAGCTTTTTTGACTTGGGTGGTCATTCACTCAAAGCTACATTATTGTGTAACGAATTAGAAAAGACAATTGGAGTAAAACTGCAGCTTAGTGAAATATTTGCTTTATCTACACCAAAACGCATTGTAGAAAGCATTAAAAGTTTGCAATATGATAGTTTTTCGGAAATACCGAAAATAGCTAAAGCAGAGTTCTATCCTATGAGTTCTGTTCAAAAGCGACTTTATCTTCTCAATGAGATAGTAGGTCCTAGTATTTCCTATAACATTTCGAATGTCATAAAATATGAAAACACTCTGGATAAAGAGCAGCTACAGGGAGCATTAGATAAACTCTTAGAGAGAGAAGAAGTATTGAGAACGAGCTTCCATCTTATTAATGGAGAGCCAGTTCAAGTAATTCAACCAGATACGAGAGTAGTATTAGAATACAAAGAAGCAGATACACTAGATATTCAAGCTGAATATGATAGTTTTGTTTGCCCATTTGATTTATCGAAAGCACCTTTGATGCGGGTTAAGTTATTACAGACGCCACAAGCTTCATACTTGATGCTGGATATTCATCATATTGTTTCTGATGGAGAAAGTCTGCCTATTTTGATGAACTGGATAAGCGAGTTATATGAAGGACATACTCTACCAATGCCAAGGGTTCATTATAAAGATTTCTCTGCTTGGCAAATGACTCAGGATATTACGAAGCAGGCGGCATATTGGAAGAACGAGTTTTTAGGCGAAATTTCAATACTAAATTTGAATACAGATTTCCAACGTCCTAAGAAAAAGAGCTTCAATGGTGCCGACGTAAAAACTAAGATTGAAGAACCAGCTTTTATGGAAATAAAAGAATTAGCGAAGAAGCATGGTGCTACAGAATTCATGATTATGTTATCAACCTTTATGCTTCTATTGAGCAAATACAGTCAACAGGAAGAAATTGTAGTTGGAACTCCTGTATCAGGCAGAACCCACGTTGATACACAAGAAATGCTGGGGATGTTTGTAAACTCCTTGGCAATCAAAGGAAATGTGAAACAAGAGCAGAGTTTTGAACAAGTATTGCTTGGAGTAAAAGAAAAATGTCTTCGTGCGTACGATAATCAGGACTTTCAATATGAAGACTTGGTTGAGGCAGTAGATGTAAAAAGAGATTTATCAAGAAATCCATTATTTGACGTAATGTTTATGATGCCAGAGAGTGAAATTATGTCTGGTTCAAAGAGCATTATGAGTGGAACATGGGTACCAATGGAAGGAAAAGTAGCTAAGTTTGATCTGAATTTAATGGTAATACACACATCAGAGGGTTATGTGGTCAATTTAGAGTATTCTACAGATTTATTTAAACAGGAAACGATAAAGCAAATGGTGGATGATTATGTTTCATTGCTTTCAGAAGTTGTAAAGCATCCAGAAGATCGTTTGCAAAAGCTACTTAAGAAAGAGGATGTTAAGAAAGAGGATGTTAAGAAAGAGGAGAAAGATTCGACCCAAGCAGAGCTTGATAATCGTGCCAATCATTTGGCACAGCAAGTTTCAGATTTGATGCAAGCATTGCATCAAAGAGATCAAGCTTATTGGAAGAAGAAAGTAGACAATTTCCCACATGCACCACAGTTACCGCTTATTTCTAATGGGAATGCTGTAAACAACGCAACAGTGAAACGTTTAGAAACGAGAATTTCTGCGGAAGACTGGGCAATTGTAAGAAACAAAGCTTTGGATAACAGAATTGCGCCATCTGCGTTATTGTGCACAATATATGCGGAAGTTCTATTTAAATGGAGCAATCAATCAAATATGGCACTTAGCTTAAATCTGTTTAGTAATCAGCCTTTTCATCAAGATGGAATGTCTCTGATGGGGGATTTTGTATCAAAATTGTTGTTAGATATCGATTTATCATCTCACAGACAATTTTGGGAAAGAACTACTGAGATTCAGAATCGGTTATTTGAAGCGTTAGACCACAGATTTTACAGTGGGGTTGATTTCCTGCGTGATCTGGCTGAAAACCGTGGTCAAGAAGATCAAGCTATAATGCCAATTATATTTACAAGTATGCTTCGTGACGAAGTGGATTTTTTCAATGCCAATATAGGTAGTAGGGGAGAATTGAAATACGGAATAAATCAGACCCCTGAAGTATTTTTGGACTTCCAAGTTGCGGAAAGCGACGGACAATTAATTATGACTTGGGATTATGTGAAAGATTTGTTTGATGAAGATATGATCCGTGCCATGTTTGAAACGTATCAACTTCGATTACAGCAAGTTATAGACAATAATCTTTCAGCTATGCCGCTACCTTTGACACATTCTAAACTACTGCTTGATTACAATCATACACAAGGAGATTATGAAGGAGATTTACTGCAAAGATTAATAGACCAGCAATGCCAGAAAACTCCCGATGCGATTGCAGTCAAATTAGGACAGG
>NZ_JBNNOR010000034.1:0-13084 GCF_050274955.1 Peribacillus sp. NPDC006672 | reverse complement strand
GCTCTTCAGCGCCGATGGTAGTTGGGGGTTTCCCCCTGTGAGAGTAGGACGCCGCCAAGCCATTTACAAGATCAGCCATCCGGCTGGTCTTTTTTCGTGTTCCAGGACAGATCATCCACCTTTGGTAGTTAAAAGGATCAAAAGTTGAACCTTTTGGACTTAATCCATTCCAATATTAAAAAGGGCATCTTAACTTGGCTTATTTTAAGGAATTGCACAATGCAAGGGTAATCATCATTAGGCATTGTTTTCATCAGCTCTGCCCACCATTCTGTTTCATAACGAGCTATTATACTAAGGTTATAAGAAATCAAATAATGGATTAAAAGTTCAGGTAACGAAAAAGCTGCCGAATCTTTATTGAGTGATAGCATGAACTGTCCTTCTGCCATGTTATATCGTATTGGAGAAGAAGCATTATGAATAAATACGCTATCTGTTTTTAAAGTCAGTGTCCCAGGAGCTTCTGAAATACTGAAAACTTGATTCGTTTTGGATTTTAAAAATTCTTCCAATCGACTGCTAGACATTTGATAGCTATCCAATATGGCTGTGGGTAGTTGAAAACCATCCGAAGAGGGTGACAGGGCGGCGAAATTTTTCTGGGAAATGGACCATGTAAAGTTTTGCATATCTGGTATTTCTTTCAATAGCGTCCCCATAGAAAATTTTTCACCTTCCAGATGCTTGATATGAAATAATTTCTCGGCAATGCAGGTGAAAAGTCCATTCTTTTGCGTTTTCACTTCGTCCTTTAAAAATTCGTATTGTTGTTTTTTTCTTTTTCTCGTAGTTACCCCATGGGCAAGTAACGAAGTTGATTCAGGATAGTTAGGATCAATAGTGAGCAGGCAGGCCTTTAACAACTGGGCGAATCCATAAAATATTAGGATTGGCTGTATGGAAAGTGGAGCTATGGCAGCCTGATTATAATATGTTTTACCATGTTCAAGATGGTATATAAATGGATAGCAATTTTCGTAACTTTTCATTTCTGCATCTTCTATTTTTTCACGCATATAACATTTTTGTAAAAAAAGTTGTGAGGAAGATGCGGAAAAAAAAGGGGTATATTTATCGAAATTATCATTGTTTTCAGGCATTGCAGCCTCTCCTTTGAATTAATAGAATTATCTAACATTTATTTCTCTTCTTGACAGTAGTATGTCCTATTGATAACCTACAAATAATATTTTTAAGCAGGAGGGGAAAATAATGTGGGAAAATAAATTTGCAAAAGAAGGTTTAACCTTTGATGATGTCCTATTAATTCCAGCGAAATCAGAGGTTTTGCCGAAAGATGTTAACCTTCAAGTCAACTTAGCCGAAAATTTAAAGCTCAACCTTCCTATCATCAGTGCAGGAATGGATACTGTTACAGAAGCTGAGATGGCAATTGCCATGGCTCGTCAAGGCGGATTGGGTATCATCCATAAAAATATGTCTATTGAGGCACAAGCTGAACTAGTGGATAAAGTAAAACGTTCAGAAAGCGGTGTTATTAATGATCCATTTTTCTTAACGCCAGATCACCAAGTATTTGATGCAGAGCATTTAATGGGTAAATATCGCATTTCAGGTGTGCCTGTTGTCAACAATATAGAGGATCGAAAACTTGTGGGTATTATTACGAACCGTGATTTGCGATTTATTTCCGATTTTTCCTTGAAAATTTCCAGTGTCATGACTGTAGAGAATCTGGTCACAGCTCCAGTGGGAACAAACTTGGAACAAGCAGAAAAGATTCTTCAAAAATACAAAATTGAAAAGCTTCCCCTTGTAGACGATAATGGTGTTCTTAAAGGACTTATTACAATCAAGGACATTGAGAAAGTCATTGAGTTCCCGAACTCAGCGAAAGATAAGCAAGGAAGGTTACTTGCAGGTGCTGCTGTTGGTGTGACTAAAGATACATTGAAGCGTGTAGAAATGCTTGTTAAGTCCCAAGTCGATGCAATTGTGCTTGATACTGCTCACGGTCATTCAGCAGGCGTCCTTGAAATGGTAAAGGAAATTAGCGAGGCATATCCTGAATTGACAATCATCGCTGGTAATGTGGCTACAGCTGAAGGAACGAAAGCATTGATTGAAGCGGGAGCGGATGTAGTGAAAGTGGGAATCGGACCAGGGTCAATCTGTACGACAAGGGTTGTAGCCGGTGTAGGAGTTCCTCAAATCACGGCAGTCTTCGATTGTGCGACAGAAGCAAGGAAATATGGTAAAACTATCATCGCTGACGGCGGAATTAAATACTCTGGTGATATCGTTAAAGCCCTAGCTGCAGGCGGACATGCAGTAATGCTTGGAAGTATGCTTGCCGGTGTAACTGAAAGCCCAGGTGAAACAGAAATTTTCCAAGGTCGCCGTTTTAAAGTATATCGGGGTATGGGTTCTGTTGCTGCCATGGAAAAGGGATCTAAGGATCGTTACTTCCAAGAAGATAACAAGAAATTCGTACCAGAAGGCATCGAAGGGCGCCTTCCATACAAAGGACCTCTTTCAGATACCATTTTCCAACTGATTGGCGGTATTCGTTCAGGTATGGGATATTGCGGAACAGCCACATTGGAAGACTTGAGAGAAAACTCTCAATTTGTCAAAATGACTGGTGCCGGGTTAAGAGAGAGTCATCCTCATGATGTCCAAATTACAAAAGAAGCACCGAATTATTCAATGTAATGAATTTAACATATAATCGTCATTAAAATTTATTGTTAAAATAGACAGAGTCTACGATTACTCTGTCTATTTTTTTTATTTTTTCTGTGATAAACTATACAAGGTGTCAAGGTAATTACATAAAGTTTCTTCTTTGTTATAGAGATTAGTTTAAAAGTTGGAGGTATTGGAAATTGAAAAAAATCAGCAAGATTACCCTCATTTTCACTTTTGTCTTTGTTCTTGTTATGTCGCAATTTGCCTATCAACCGGGGGAAGCTGTTGCTGAATCTGATAATTTAGGTTTAAAAGCAGAGGCAGCCATCATCATTGATGGTAAAACAGGACAAATCGTGTATGAAAAAAATGCCGATGAAGTATTAGGGATTGCATCCATGTCAAAAATGATGACTGAATACATCATAATGGAGTCAATTAAAAATGGGAAAATCAGTTGGGATCAAAAAGTTAAAATAAATAAATACGTGCATGATCTTTCAAAAGCACCGAATTTGTCAAATATTGGGTTAACAGAAGGTGAAGATTATACAGTTAAAGAGCTATATCAAGCCATGGCTGTCTATTCTGGAAATGCGGCAACGGTAGCTTTAGCACAGTTGGTTTCCGGAAGTGAAAAGAGTTTTGTTAAATTAATGAATGAAAGAGCAAAAAAATTAGGCTTGAAAAACCATAAATTCGTTAATGCCAGCGGTTTGAATAACTCCGATTTATTAGGGCAATACCCTACCGGTAAAGAAGATGAAGAAAATATCATGACAGCAAAAGATACTGCTCTTCTTGCTTATCGTCTAATAAACGATTATCCGGAAGTGTTAAAAATCGCGAGTATTCCTAAATTGAAGTTCCGTGATGGAAAAGAGTATCCGAACTTCAACTGGATGTTGCCTGGCCTGATATTTGAATATAAAGGCGTAGACGGACTGAAGACGGGATCTACTGACTTTGCCGGTTATGGTCATACAGGGACGGTTATCCAGAATGGCCAACGCTATATCACGGTGGTTATGAAGTCCACTAATAAAAATGAACGTTTTGCGGATAGCACTAAGCTGATGAACTATGCTTATGCAACCTTCAAAAAAGAAAAAATACTTCCAGCCAATTACCAAGTGAAAGGGAAAGAAACACTTTCAGTAGTAAAAGGTAAGGAAAAAAGCGTTAAGATTCAATCTGAAAAAGCGATCGAGCTACTTGTTGAAAATGGTGAGAAAGATAACTATAAAACAGATTTAGTGATCGATAAAAACAAATTGAATGATGATGGTAAGTTGACTGCACCAATCAAAAAAGGTGAAAAGCTTGGATACATCACAGTCACTCCTAAAAACGGAGAAGATTACGGGTACATTAACGGCGATCCAGTGAAGGTTAACGTCGTAGCTGCTGAGTCTGTTGAAAAGGCAAACTGGTTCGTATTATCAATGCGTGCGGTTGGCGGATTCTTTGGTGATGTATGGAGCAGTGTAGCTTCTACAGTTAAAGGCTGGTTTTAAGTTCCGTGTATAAAACGGTTGCGTAATGTATAAAATTATAGTACATTATGGAAAACAATCTGATTATATAAGAAAGCAATGACAGGATATAGTAACAAGTATTTCTTTCTAAAGAGAGCCGGTGGCTGGTGGAAATCGGTGTAAGAATTTTGTGAATCCCTCCTGGAGCAGAGTATGGAAAGCCCTTTGGGTCAGTAAGTACTTTCGGTTAAAAGCCGTTATCGTGATAAGTGGTAGACATTTTTCATATGTCTTCAACTAGGGTGGCAACGCGGGTTAACTCTCGTCCCTTCTTCAGGGGACGGGAGTTTTTTGCGTTCTTAGATAAATATTAAGGAGGAACTGAAAATGTTGGATTTGAAATATGTAAGAAATAATTTTGAAGAAGTAAAACGTGTATTGCAATTCAGAGGAGAAGATCTAACCGATTTAGGTAAATTTGAAGAGCTGGATTTGAAGCGTCGAACCTTGATTGCCGATACAGAAAAGTTGAAAAGCAAAAGGAATGAAGTTTCACAGCAAGTGGCAGTATTGAAACGGGAGAAAAAGGATGCTGACCAGTTGATTGTCGAAATGCGTGAAGTTGGAGATCAAATCAAAGGATTCGATGATGAGCTTCGTGAAGTGGAAGCCCGGTTAGGAACATTACTTCTTTCCATTCCTAATATTCCGCATGAAAGTGTCCCAGTTGGTGAAACGGAAGACGATAATGTTGAAATCCGTAAATGGGGAGAATTGCCGGAATTCAAATTTGAACCAAAACCACACTGGGATGTAGCTGGAGATCTAGGCATCCTGGATTTTGAACGGGCAGCAAAAGTTACCGGAAGCCGCTTTGTATTTTATAGGGGCCTAGGTGCACGGTTAGAGCGTGCTTTAATTAGCTTTATGTTGGATCTTCATGTTGAAGAACATGGATATGAAGAAATGCTGCCTCCATATATGGTGAACCGTGCAAGCATGACTGGCACAGGTCAATTACCTAAATTCGAGGAGGATGCCTTCCGTATTGAAAGTGAGGATTACTTCTTGATTCCTACGGCTGAAGTGCCTGTGACAAATTTCCATCGTGATGAAATCATGAGCATGGATGATCTGCCGATAAGTTATGCAGCATACAGCGCTTCTTTCCGTTCAGAGGCAGGTTCTGCCGGTCGTGATACCCGCGGGTTAATTCGTCAGCACCAGTTCAATAAGGTTGAATTAGTGAAGTTTGTAAAGCCGGAAGATTCTTATGCGGAATTGGAAAATCTCACGGGTCATGCCGAAAAGGTCCTTCAATTGCTAGGTCTTCCGTATCGAGTACTAAGCATGTGTACCGGAGATCTTGGTTTCACTGCTGCTAAAAAGTATGATATCGAGGTTTGGATCCCGAGTTATGGAACGTATCGTGAAATTTCTTCTTGCAGTAACTTTGAAGCATTCCAGGCTAGAAGGGCCAATATCCGCTTCCGACGTGATGCAAAAGGAAAACCGGAACACGTCCATACTCTAAATGGATCAGGTTTGGCAATCGGCCGTACAGTCGCCGCGCTTTTGGAAAATTATCAGCAGGAAGATGGCAGTGTTATCATTCCTGAAGTATTACGACCATATATGCGCGGTTGTGAGGTCATTAAACCGTAAGTTAAAGAAAAAAGGAATCAGCTTCTGATAAAAGAAGCTGATTCTCCCTTTTATCTAAGTTTAAAAATTATTTTAAAAAAACTTTCTAGAGTGCTTGACTTTGATTTTAATTCAATGTATTATAATAAATGTTGATACGGAGGTATACCCAAGTTCGGCTGAAGGGATCGGTCTTGAAAACCGACAGGGGAGTCAAATCCCGCGGGGGTTCGAATCCCTCTACCTCCTCCATAACTTATTAATAACCACAGCGCATAAATTGGATATCGATGAATTCCGTTACAGAGATGTAACGGAATTTTTGTTTTCTAATATATTAAAAAACCACCGGATAACCGGTGGTTTTTCTGTTTTACATATTTCGTAACAACTTGGTTTGCTCCATATATTCGGCAATCCGTTTTATAAGAGGTTCGATACTTGCTTCATCCTGCATAAGGTCATATTCATTTATATTCAATCGAAGGACAGGACAGGCATTAAATTGATCAATCCATTCTTCATAACGGCCGTGCATCTCCTGCCAATATTCAATTGGGGTATGCTGTTCCATCGGACGGCCACGCTCTTGGATCCGGTCGAGGATATCGTCCAGTGAACCTTCGAGATAGATAAGTAAATCAGGGTGCGGGAAGTATGGCGTCATTACCATGGCGTTGAAAAGGCTTGTGTAAGTTTCGTAGTCGACATCGTTCATCGTACCTTTTTCATGATGCATTTTTGCAAATATTCCAGTGTCTTCATAAATGGAACGGTCTTGGATAAAACCGCCGCCATATTCAAAGATTTTTTTTTGCTCTTTAAAACGTTCAGCGAGGAAATAGATTTGCAGGTGGAAACTCCAACGATTAAAATCATCGTAAAACTTATCCAGGTAGGGGTTCGTATCAACCCTTTCAAAGGATGTCCTGAATTGAAGGGCATCGGCTAATGCATTGGTCATGGTCGATTTTCCTACGCCAACCGTCCCTGCTATCGTAATGACGGCGTTGTTTGGAATATTATATTTCTTTCGTAAGTTCATTTGACTTTACTCCTTTTTGCAGGGCATTCTCTATTTGGCTGATTATCGTTTTCAAATCATCCTTGTTGCCGACGAAATCCAGTTCATCTCCGTTGAATGTAAGCACAGGTATGTCAGGGTGCCGTTTTTCAAACGTTTCCATGAATATTTGGTAATCTGCGGATAATTGCTCTAAATAAATGGAGGATATATTTTTTTCGAAATCACGGCCTCTTCTACCGATTCGGGAGATTAGAGTATCAAGACTTGCGTTTAAATAAATGACCATATTAGGTTTTGGCATATCCCGTGTTAAAATATTGAATATTTCAAGGTATTTATTGTATTGTTCGTTTTTTAGGGTTCGTTCAGCAAATATCAAGTTCTTGAATATATGGTAATCAGCCACCACGGCTTGGTCATTAGTAAGATATTCTTTTTCGATATCTTCCAATTGTTTATAGCGGTTACATAGAAAAAACATTTCTGTTTGAAAGCTCCACTCATCAATATTGTTGTAGAATTTCCCGAGAAATGGATTTTCATCTACAATTTCCTTTAATAATGAAAATTGAAAATGCTTTGCGACAGCTTTTGCAAGTGATGTTTTTCCCACGCCGATTGGACCTTCGACAGTGATAAATGGGGTGGATTTCATCCAATCTGTCCTCCTTCATGAGGTATCAAGCTGAAATTCCCAGTTTATTAGGTTTTTCAGCCAAGAGATATTGTATCACAGACTTAGGACTTAAGTGATATTTTTGTCAGTTTGCTAATAAAGGAGAATGAAAGAGTGTATAACGGGGGATATGGTGGGCTAATGCCTTGTTCTGCTGAATACCTTAAATGTCCCCACTCTTTTTAATGGATGCCTTAAGAACATGGTTCATCATCTTTAATGCATAATGATTATCTTCTTTTGATGCTGAAGCGATGCAATCCTCGGGTATCCATAATTGATATTCCCGCATATAGGCATCGTTGGCCGTGAATAGTACGCAGATGTTACCGGCTATGCCAGTAATGATCAGGGTCTCCACTCTTAATCGTTTGAGTAATGTGTTGAGGGCGGTCCCATAAAATGCAGAATGCTTCGGCTTGATGAGAAAGAACTCGTCTTGTTGTGGTTTTATCGTTTCAATTAATGGGCCATTTCTTTCATTTTTACAGGTATCAATTATTTTATCGAAGTCAGCCTGCCATAAATCATAATGGTCATTGATATAAATGATTGGAAAGCCCTTTTCTTTCATTTGCTTTTTTAATTTCAAAATCGGATCGATGATAAGCTTCGTATGTTCAAGGAGCATATTCCCGTGTTTGAAATCAAAATCATTGATCATATCAATGATAAGCAAGGCGAAAGAAGGAGATTTAGGTCGATTCATGGTATATCCTCCTTCATTGTGAGAATTTACTTGCAGCACGTATGCCGCTTGCGTTACTATTCATTAGAATAAGTAGTGTGACCTTTATTTTGTCTTATATTTGTCTGTTTACTCCTACTTAATATGAGGGGGTTTTTTTATGAAGGATGATGTTTTTTACATGAATTTGGCCTTAAAGGAAGCTAAAAAGGCGCAGGCATTGAATGAAGTGCCGATTGGCGCTTTAATCGTAATAGATGACCAAGTTATTTCGACGGGGCATAACCTAAGGGAAACAGAACAGAATGCGACGGCACATGCAGAGCTACTTGCGATTAATGAGGCTTGCAATGCTACTGGCAGTTGGCGCCTTGAGGATGCGACGTTATATGTAACGTTGGAACCTTGTCCCATGTGTGCTGGTGCCATTTTACAATCGAGGGTAAGGCGGGTTGTTTTTGGAGCGCATGATCCAAAGGCTGGATGTGCAGGGACATTTATGGATTTACTTCGAGATGAACGCTTCAACCATCAATGTGAAGTAACGAGCGGTGTATTAGGGGAAGAGTGCGGTTGGATATTGACTTCTTTTTTTAAAGAGCTTAGGAATAAAAAGAAAAATTTAAAAAGAGAGAGAGCACTCAAGGTAATTGAAGAAAATAAAATAAATGGAAAATGATTGTTGAACATGCGGCTTTGCTTCATTTGATAAATATGGAAGCATAATGTTCCATGACAACACTTGCGTTTTTTTTGTTACCTTAGTATAATGAATTATGCGTCGACATGACGCTGTGAAATTGGTATTACATTTGCCGTGCTAGACGGGGAGGTAGCGGTGCCCTGTACTCGCAATCCGCTCTAGCGAGGTTGAATTCCTTCTCGAGGTTAGCATTCTGTAGGGCCTGCCTTAAGTAAGTGGTGTTGACGCCCGGGTCCTGCGCAATGGGACTCCATGAACCATGTCAGGTCCGGAAGGAAGCAGCATTAAGTGGAAGTTCTCATGTGCCGCAGGGTTGCCTGGGCCGAGCTAACTGCTTAAGTAACGCTTATGGTTGCTAATCGACAGAAGGTGCACGGCAGTTATTTTACATAAACAAAAAACTCATTCGTATCGGGTGGGTTTTTTTTTTATGCCAAGAAGGTAAACTGCTTGGTGTTTTGAAAACAATGAGGCAATCATGAAATTTCTTTTTAGACTTTGAAATTAAGGAAATTAGTAATGTATAATAAACAAGATGGAGAAAAAAAGGAGGGATTTCCGTGGGGTATCAAGCATTATACCGGGTATGGCGGCCACAACAATTCATTGATGTAGTTGGACAAGAACATGTAACGAAAACGCTGCAGAATGCCTTGGTCGGGCAGAAGGTTTCACATGCCTATTTATTTTCCGGTCCACGCGGGACAGGGAAAACAAGTGCTGCCAAAATTCTAGCAAAAGCAGTGAATTGTGAGCATGCCCCGACAAGTGAGCCCTGTAACGAATGTGCTACTTGCCGCGGAATCACTGATGGCTCCATATCAGATGTTATAGAAATTGATGCAGCATCCAATAATGGTGTCGAGGAAATCCGTGACATTCGTGATAAGGTCAAATATGCACCGAACGCGGTTACATATAAAGTTTATATCATTGATGAGGTACATATGCTTTCACAAGGAGCTTTCAATGCGCTTTTAAAAACATTGGAAGAACCTCCGAAGCACGTAATTTTTATATTGGCGACGACAGAACCTCATAAGATTCCACTAACGATCATCTCCCGTTGCCAAAGGTTTGATTTTAAAAGAATTCAGCCTCAAGATATCGTTGGCAGGATGTCACAGATTATTGCAGAAACAGGTGTTTCATGTGATGAACAAGCCCTGCATATCATTGCGAGGGCGGCTGAAGGCGGGATGCGAGATGCACTAAGTCTTCTTGATCAAGCGATTTCCTTCAGTTCGGAGACGGTTTCCGTGGAAGATGCATTGACTGTCACCGGTTCTGTTTCGCAGGCATTTTTAAGCAGGTTGGCAAAGGCTATATATGATAAAGAAGTAGCGGTGGCACTTGAGGTCCTTGAAGAATTGCTAGCTATGGGAAAAGACCCGGCTAGGTTCATAGAAGACATGATTTATTATTTCCGTGACATGCTTTTGTATCAAACGGCACCAGCCCTGGCAGAATCCTTCGAGCGTGTATTGATAGATCCCCAATTTAAAGAATTGGCAGAAGTCATCTCTTCTGAATCGATTTACTCCATTATTGAAAGCTTCAATCAAACACAGCAGGATATGAAATGGACAAATCATCCAAGGATTTTCCTTGAAGTGGCACTTGTGAAATTATGTAATGAGCAAAGGTCAAATCAAATGGATGATGGGCAGCTTCAAAAGATGCAGCAGAAAATAGAGGATTTAGAGAAGAAATTAATGGAGATGCAGAAAAATGGCATTCCGGCAGCCATGACAGAAAAACCTGCAGAGCAGGCGAAAGCACAAAGGGCCATTAAAAAGGCGTATAAAGCACCTGCAGGTAAGATCAATCAAGTTTTGAAACAAGCTACAAAGCCCGATCTTAATGCTGTGAAAAGTAAGTGGGGAGAAGTGCTTGAACAGTTAGGTCAGCAAAACCAAAAGTCATTAGCAGCTTTATTAACGGAGGCAGAACCTGTTGCTGCGTCAACTGAAGCTTTTGTGGTAAAATTCAAATATGATATTCATTGTCAAATGGCAATGGAAAATAACCGTTTCGTGGAAGTGATGGCCTCGATCATGCAGCAATTGACTGGGCACCGTATGGAGATAGCTGGTGTTCCGGAGAGCCAGTGGCAAAGGTTGCGGGAGGACTTCATTTCAACACAGCAGTTCGACGGTCCAGAAGAAACGGAATCAAAAGAAGAAGACCCCTTTATAGCAGAGGCTAGAAAATTAGTCGGCGATGATCTACTTGAAATTAAAGAATAATTGGAGGTAAGGAAAATGGGTATGCGCGGCGGTAATATGCAAAATATGATGAAACAAATGCAAAAAATGCAAAAGAAGATGGCAGAGGCACAAGAAGAATTAGGTGAAAAAAAGATTGAAGGCACTGCTGGCGGCGGAATGGTAACGGTTATCGTGACAGGCCATAAAGAAATAGTTGATGTAATCATCAAACCGGAAGTTGTCGATCCGGATGATATCGATATGCTTCAGGATTTAGTGCTTGCTGCAACTAACGATGCTTTGAAAAAGGCGGAAGAACTGACAAACCAAACGATGGGACAATTCACTAAGGGAATGAACCTTCCAGGTATGTTTTAAGCAAGTTCAAAAGAAACTTCCTTTCAGGAGGTTTCTTTTGAAATTTTTAGGAGGAATTTGATGCATTATCCAGAACCAATTTCCAAGCTCATTGACAGTTTTATGAAATTGCCGGGGATTGGGCCTAAAACTGCTGCTCGATTAGCCTTCCATGTACTAAGCATGAAGGAAGATACTGTTTTGGATTTTGCAAAAGCACTTGTGAATGCTAAGCGGAATCTTATGTATTGTTCAGTCTGTGGTCATATTACAGATCAAGATCCCTGTTATATCTGCGAAGATCAAAAGAGGGACAGAAGTTTGATTTGTGTGCTTCAGGACCCGAAAGATGTAATAGCTATGGAAAAGATGCGAGAGTTCAATGGTTTATACCATGTACTGCATGGCAGTATTTCGCCGATGGACGGAATTGGTCCGGAAGATATAAACATTCCTGATTTATTAAAGCGCCTGCAAGATGAAACAGTGCAGGAGGTCATTTTGGCTACTAATCCTAACATTGAAGGTGAAGCAACAGCCATGTATATTTCACGATTGCTCAGACCATCAGGGATTAAAGTGACCCGAATTGCCCATGGACTTCCTGTTGGCGGAGATTTGGAGTATGCGGATGAAGTGACGCTATCAAAAGCAATAGAAGGAAGAAGAGAAATATAAGATAGCTGGGAGGACTTCACTTGTTCTTTCGTAAAAAAAAGAAACTTCGAAATGAATTCAATGAGTCATTAATCGAAGATCTTGAACATTTGAAATGGAATTGGCATAATCAAAAATCATTACTTGAAAAAAGCGTTGATCCATCTGAGGAAGTAATCGCTCAAACAAGACTGGCGGAAGTGAAATATTTCTACTTATTCAGGGAAGTTAAAAGAAGGAATGTCCGTATAAAAAGATGATTAGGAGATGGCTGTGAAGGAATGCATTTTCTTCATAGTCATTTTTTATTTGAGTTCTTAATCCAAAGATCCCTTCATATAAGTGTAGTACAAGCTTGCGGGGAGGAATGATTTTGGAACCAGTTGTCTTTGTTGCCGTAGTTGGCGGCCTGATTTTAATGCTCCTCATTATCGGGGCTCCTTTAAGACCCGTCCGGTTTATAGGACAGGGGATTATAAAGATCATTATAGGTGCAGCCTTTTTGTTTTTTTTGAATACACTTGGGAATCAAGCGGGCATTCATGTACCCATCAATCCTGTTACCTCGGCAGTCGCCGGCCTGCTTGGAATACCAGGAGTTGCAGCTTTGGCGGCCATTGGTTATTGGGTCATTTAAAAGGTATTAGCGTCGATGTTGTTCTAGAAAACCTCATGGAAAAACTCCTTGAGGTTTTTATCATGTTATTGTTAATTTAGGTTTTTTTAAAAATATGTGATTAAACCATTGACGATAAAGGAAGGACCTGATAGTATATTAGGAGTCGCAAATAACGACATCATTAATACTCAATCAAAAAACAACATTAAATAAATGTTGACATTAGAATGAGTTGATGATAAGATAATAAAGTCGCTTACGAAGTAACGACGAATAATTGCTCTTTGAAAACTGAACAAAACAAAGCGCCAACGTTAAATTTTAAGTGAGCACACACTATTAAAAAAGCAAAATGAGCAAGTCAAACATT
>NZ_JBNNOR010000033.1:0-15341 GCF_050274955.1 Peribacillus sp. NPDC006672 | reverse complement strand
AAAAAAACACATAGGTATTTTAAGGGCGCTAGAAGGCCGAATAAGCGATTTTTACACTACCTCCCTATTTATGGTTACCGATTCAAAAAAAAAAAACGTGGTAGAAAGCTAAATAAAGAGAAATTAGAACGAATAAAGCTTCTAAGACACCTGTATTTCTTATTTTTTTCCAGAAGATTATGTCATACATAGAAATCACTAGAGTCCTTTTAGGACTTTTTTTTACGGAAGAGGTGCAAATTGCTCTAATGGCAGAGCCGAATAAGCTTGATCCATGAGTTTTTTAAAGGTCCCTGTGAAATAACGAACCAAATTGGTTTTTACTTTTCCTCGTTTATAACCCCTAATCGCTTGTTTAAAGGCATTTATAGCTGTATATGTAATGGTTTCTTGTTCAACTATGTGTGAAATGGATTTTGTATCAAGGAAAACACTTTTCCAAAAGTCTTCAATCACAGCTGCATGATCAAAGAAAGGCCTAACAGCCTGGACAAATTCTTTAGGAACATAAGAAGCTGTAAAAGTAGAATCTAAAGGAACATCCTTACGTGTATTTAATCTTTTAATATTGCTAGTTTCTAAAAGATTACTAGTTTCCCTTTCCAAATGGGAGGATTCGTCCTTACTGCCGCAATGCTTCTCTTGATTCTCGCAATACGTCAATTTTCTCTTTTTTAATACATCAATTGTATTGAAAATATAGACATTATGTCCTTTGCCACCTTTAGATTTTGCCGTGTTTTCGATGGATAAGATGCCTAAATCCTTCGCTTTTCTCAGCATCCGTTCAAATGTGGAACGGCTTATGCCAAACCCCTTTAATTTTTCATTGATCGCTTTTACTAGTGTTCCGATCTTGGCGTTGGCCACACCTGCATATTTTGCGGAGAATCGAACCAGGCGTTTGAACGCGACTAGTTCTCCTTTGGTGAAATCTTTTTTATGCTCGGCTAGGAACATTTCAATGGTATTGTTAAATTCTTTTATGCTGCTAAACTTGCTGTACTCTTTAAAATTTTCGATTCTTCCTGCTACTAACATCGTATTTCCTCCTTAGAGGACAATAAAAAAGACACTGCTCCCGATAAAGATTAAGGGAAACAGCGTCTTTTTTATTGTGTCTAAATAGAAAGAAACAATATTTTTTCCTTGAAACTGAAAGCAATATACACTAAAATAAGTGATATAACTTTATTAGTAACAAAGAACTTCGACAAGTGTTTTCCCTAGGGCTATTAGGGGGAACGGTTTAAGGGTGTTAGCGCACCACTTAGACACGTTGGAGTTCTTTTTTTCGTCCATATTTTGTTATGGTTAATTATCCAACAATTGCTACCAAAAAACAAGTAAATTTGATAGTTTATGAGTCTTTACGCTATAACGTAAAGCTATTTAATTACGGTGAGGGAAGTTGTAATTACGTTCGAAATATCGGAGGGAATTCACATCAGAATGTAGAATAGGTGAATTAAGAGTGATATCAGTGTGAAGGGAATGTGAACCATGAAAATCAAGGAAATATTGGACGATCTATTGATAACCGGAAATACCATAGCCAAGATCGCAAAAGAGAAAGTCCGTATTGGTGAGAAGAAGTTAAAAGAAGCTTTACACAATGCTGGATACGAGTATCGAAACTCTGGTCAAAAGGGCTGGTACTATGTAGGGGAAGGGGAAGAACCTCTGTATACATCAGTGTTTGATTTCATCAAATCGAATAATAGTCACCCTAAGGTGAAACAGACTTCACCTATACATGCATTGAATGTGAATCAAAGTTCACACGACATGAAAAAGGATTCACATCCTATTCCCCTCGATGTGAATAGCGCACGAAATCAAGATAAAAGTTCGATTCACACGGAATTCACACCAGAAGAAAGAGCGATTCTTAGAGATTTAATAAGAGGATATGTTCTTAATGACCAGCAAGATAGTCATGGCGATGACTTGTATCAAAGGGTAGTGTCTTTAGAAAAAGGCAAAAAGGTACGCAAGACGATTGTCCTAAATGAGGAAGTTGGGGCTTTGCTGGATAGCTTCGCAGACCAACAGAAATTCAATAAATCCGATCTTATTGAAATTGCTATCCTCGATTTAGTTAAAAAGTACAAATAAGCGCCCTTCTCCGATACATGCTGCTACTTTCTTAGAACACTAGGGTATAGTCAGTATCTCCAACTAATCTTCTAACAGAAAAACGAGAAATTACTCCAAATAGTGTTGGACAATTTTCACATAAATAAGTATAAACATCCTCCACAATCTATAAGGCTCCAACCTTGATATATAAGGTTCTTAAAACCCAAAGGCTCACTGCTCTAACTATATAAATTAAGACTGAAACATGTAATAATGAGACTAAATTAAAAATAAAATGCACTTAAACCAATGAATTAATTCTATATATAAATTATCTATTATAAAGGTGTTTCATATTAGTTTTAGACTAAATTGAGTCTAAAACGTAAAATTATTCGTAGGAGGAATCTAAAATGAGCGATATAAAGTGGGAATCCATAGGCCCGGTTGCTGAGAGATTTGGCATTGAAGTTCCGAGATTACGAACTTGGTGCGACAAAGGCTTAATTGAGTTTGATAAACGAACTACGGGTCGTTGGATTCCACATACAGAGTTTCCAAAAATCAAGAAGATTATTGAAATCTTCAATCGTGGTGGTAATGTCACGTTTGATGATGTGAAAGAAGAGTTAATTAAGGAGAATTTATATCATCAGTTACAAACAGATAAAGAACAAGAGGAGAAATCTAAAGAAATGGCTTTGCTACTTGGACAAGCCTTTGAACAAAGTGGAGCTAATGAAATGTTTATGCAAATCGGTAGTGAGTTTAAACGTATGCAGCAAGAAGTAAATCGCTTATCTCAATTAGTGGAAAAACAAAATGAAACAAAATTACTTGAAGATAACAGGATAAGTAAGCTCCAGGAGGATAATGAGGTTCTTAAGAGTTTAGTTAAAGATCTAATTAGTTCTGATAAAGATTTAAAAGATACTTTTCATGTCTACATGAAAGAACAAAAGAAGGAAGATATAGTTAAACAGGCTGAATTAGAGGATAAAATAGAGTTAATTGAGGCTCAATTAACTAGCCAAAAGAAAGAAAAAAAGGGGTTTCTATCAAAGATTTTCGGATGAACTAAGCCAAGATGAATCCCTTACCATTAATAGGGAACCAAAAATCCCCACAACTGGTTACAGGCGCTAACCCTACAAAAAATAAGTGTCCAAAGTACGTTGTACAGGCCATGAGGCGGCCTTTTAAAGAACATTATTAAAACAGACGGATATTTATAATTTTATTTCTTAGTATCATCTTCGTTTTACAATCAGATAATCAGGTTTTTTTATAATTTTCTTTAATTCAAATTGATTTTCACTTTCACCTCTAATTTAGCCAATTCATAACCATACATATCCCTACTATGTATTAACGATAGGATTAGCGTATCTTTTTCTACTTTCCGAAATCTGTATATAATTAGCCGATTCCTGGTCACAAGAATCGGCATTTTTTATTTATTCTTTTGACTAATTAACAGAATTTACCTTCGCAATGAGTTCTCTTATTAAATGATGAAACTGCAATAACGTCCTCGCAACAGATTGTTTTTGAGCTTACACAGTCGTTTTCGCAATCATAAAGCGTTACAATGTTTCCAAATACGCCTAAGAAGAACCCCTCAACTGGTATCGATGACCTAAGAAAAACCCTTACGAATCGATCTCTAGTAATGCCTTTAAATAACTCATGACAATTGCAACAATTATATTGCTCAGACTTATTATGTTCCTCGGTATGGTTATGTTCCTCGTGGTTATATTCCTCAGAATGACTATATTCCTCGGAATGATCAGAATCATAATTATTGTTCCAACGATTGTTCCAACGATTGTTGCATCGATTATTGAATCCACAATTACCAAACATAATATCTTCCTTTCTTGTTGAATTTTTTCTTTCTGAATAATGTATGGACACAACCCTATGTTTGTCCGGGTGTTTCCAACGAAAATGAGAAATTTATTTAATTTATCATGCCGTTAAATGTAAATCTCATAAGTAAAAAGGGACTTTTAAGAGGATTTTCCCACTTACGTTGAGGTAATCATAAGTTTAATTGATTAATAACGATTTTATGTATTTAGAAAGAAAAGTTTTATCTACCATATAAATAGCCGATTCCTGGGTCACAAGAATCGGCGTTTTTTATTTATTCTTTTAACTCATTAGCAGAATTTACCTTCACAATGAGTTTTCTTGTTAAATGATGAAACTGCAATAACATCCTCACAACAGATTGTTTTTGAGCTTACACAGCCGTTTTCACAATCATAAAGCGTTACAATGTCTCCAAATACGCCTAAGAAGAACCCCTCAACTGGTATCGATGACTTAAGACTAACCCTTACGAATCGATCTCTAGTAATGCCTTCAAATAACTCATGACAATTGCATCGATTGTTTGATCCATTATTACCAGACATAATATCTTCCTTTCTTGTTGAATTTTTTTCTTTCTGGATAATGTATGGATTCAGCCCTATGTTTGTCCGGGTGTTTCCAATGAAAATGAGAAATTTATTTATATAAATCCATTTAACCATGCCTTTAAACGAAACTTCATAAGAATTAGGAGGATTTTGCCCCTTACGTTAAGGTAATCCTTTGGAATTAAAAATACCCACCTCTACAAGGTGTAGCTTTGAAATAAAGTTTGATCATTTTCTACCTGTGTTGCTCCACAATCGCGCCCTTTTGTGGCATAAAATGACAAGGTCACGGAATTGAGCCACTTTGTTTAAAGTAACGCTCTTTCTGCATTAAAGTGAATACAATCACTTTAAGGAAATAAATTGAAAATGATAAAAGTAAAAAAAGAGAAAGATGGAACCGGGAATTTCCAAGGAAGGTTGTGGTGAACATCAAGGTTCGGAATTTTTATTATCTGATTGCAGGCGTCCTTGCGATGCTGTTTGCCGTCACGCACGCATGGAACGGTCAATCCGTTGTGCTACCGACGCTCCACATTGAGGCGATATCCAAGGGTACCCGGACAGTATTCACGTATGTCTGGCACATCATTACGGCGGAAAATCTGGTCTTCGGCATCGCTTTCATTTTCATGTCATTCCAAACGGAGCGATCAAAGGTCCGATTTGCCGCATGGTTGATTGCGGCGATCCTGATCGTCCGACTGATCGTTATTCTTGGTGTAACGGCATTTCTTGACGTATCGGGGCTTACGGATACGCTTATAGATTCGATTGCCATCGTAATCTATGTCGCCCTCATCATACTGGGCACAAGAATGAAGAAAAAGCAGGTCGATGGTCAGCAGCCATAGTAACAGAGATGTCCGAGTTGTCTTCTAACTCTGTAAGAGGGTAAACCCCATGCCCATCAAGCTAATAACAAAAAATGAGTTACATACTACCGGTTCTCAAAATTCGACTCAACCGGGACCTGGACAGAATGTCGTACAGACCTAAATGAGCGTTATCAAGCTTCATTTTAAAATTCAATTTTCTAAGTAGCAGGTCGAGATTTCCGTGTACAGTCAAACAAGTGCTTTTTTTAATCAATTTGAATGTACGATAATTGAAAGAATCGCACGTTTAAAAGGCCGCCAATGGCGGCCTTTTTATGGCGCTAACGCACCCGTTAATTCTACAAAACTTATCGCAGAGTTGACAAAAACTGTGAAGTAATGAAATCCTACTCGAGACGGTCAGGCTGTGACGGCGAGTGTCCTCCCTCTATTTCTGAAAAAAGATTAGAACTTGATTCCTTTTTCGATTGTAGTTGTGAAATGCTGATATCTTTCTGCGATATAAAATGGGACAGCATTTCGTAAATTTTATCTATATCCTCCTTGGTAGCAAACTTCTTTTTTTCGGTGAGGGAATAACCTAATTGACCACTAGGCTCAATCGTGGCCCATTGAACATCTTTTATATTTTCTATCCCATTTTGTCGTAGACGCATTTCTAATTTGTCTACTGAAAGACGTAATTTTCTTAAGTTTTTTTCATTTAAAGTTCCATTCTCAATAACAACTTTTGAACGACCCGTAAATAATTTTTCGGTAAAGTCCCATTTCATTTGAATAAATTCGATTATTAGTAACGTGGCTATAAGTATTGATGCAATAACAAAAGTAACCCAAATATTTTTCCCAAGGACAGGTTGTATTAAAAGTGTACCGATTGAAATCATAATGACTGTTTGGGAAATTGTCAGCTGGGAGATAGATCGTCTACCTGAAAAACGGATTAATAAAACACCAAAAATAATTATTAAAATGGATTTCCATATTAAGCTAATATCCATAAATATCACCACCATACTTTTAGGTCATATTAGTATTTGTGTATATGTTGTTTCTATAACAATACAACTACACTGTCTTGTGGCACTATCCTGCCCCTATAGTTAATTAAGGGTTTTACTTCATTTTTTGAATGTACGATAATGTGAAGATTCCTACGTCCAAAAGGCGGCCTTCTTATGGCGCTAACGCACCCGTTAGAACAGAGATGGAGACTTGTGTCATTTTCCTAATTAGAACATAAGGTGATATAACCCATTTAAGTTCCTTCTTAACAATAAGGAGATGGTTTGATATGTCAGGTTGTGACAATAGTTGTGACGGTGGCGGCGGTTACGGATTTGGTGGAGGTTTCGCCTTTATAGTCGTATTGTTTATACTCTTAATCATTGTTGGAGCTAGCTTTGTTGGTGGATACGGTGGCGGGGGCGGTTACGGAGGCTGCTGCTGAAAATAGTATGAAAAAAGCCGACTAAGGTCGGCTTCTTCAAATTTGATTCCTATTTCTGGGGAATGATAGCTATTTTGAACACTCTAATTATGGTCCAGACCACAAAACGCGAAAAACTAAAGAAAGGATTTTGTTGCGTATGGACTCAAGTATTATTGATACAGCCATCCCTTTTCTCGGTATATTAACAACACTAATACTCGAAAAACCAATTATTGGTATTGCATATTTACTCCTGCTTAGAGTTGTTACTAAGAGTAGAATGATAAGAATTTCTTACATCTTATTTGTGATTGTCTCAAGTATCTAAAAAACTGAGTGAGAATTTTCAGTTACTATTTTATCTCCTCAATCTAAATCAAAGTCTACTCGTATTATAAACTGTAATGAACTAACCTGCCCCGATAGTTGCATAAAGAAAAAGCTACCTTAAAGACAGCTCCGACCTTAAGCTAACGTACCCGTTAGTTGAACATAAAGGAAAAAAAGACGTTACTAAACATTAGCCTTAAGGCTCAAAGGCTGCTCTTATGTTAAGTGACAAAAAAGTTGGAATCCCCTCCTTTTTTTTACCTAGTTACCACATATTCCTAATTGATTGTTGAACTATCCTGCCCCTTTAGTTCATTAAGAGCTTTCCACTTCATTTTCCGAATGTATGATAATGGATATTATCATACGTTCAAACTATTGATTTCATTGACTTTTCTTGTTTCTTCTCTTTATACTGATAAAAGAAGAAAAATCGTACATTCAAATCGTTGGTACATAAGGGTTTTGAAACTTAATTTTTGATAGAGAAGAAAGGTCGATGAAGATGACACAAGCCAAAAATGTGCAGCCGATCCGTGATCAGCAGCAACTCGAAGATATGAAATGGGCGCTGAAGCGCCATTGTTCGGAACGTGATTATATCCTGTTTGTCGTAGGCTGCGAGACCGGCCTACGGGTCGGGGACCTACTTAAGCTGACCACACGGCAGATCCTGGGCCTTAAGAACAAACAACATAAGAACCTTCGAGTCAAAGAAGGCAAAACGCAAAAAATCCGCGACATGTATATCGCGAATTGTTTCGAAGAGGTCTTTGCGTACGCCCAAAACGTCTCGAGTCCCTATTTATTCCCGTCTAGGAAGGGAGAAGGCCCCATTACCCCTACCCAGGCTTACAGGCAGTTAAATAAAGCTGCAGAGTTCGCTGGCGTGGAACATGTCGGCAATCATACCTTACGAAAAACGTTTGGCTATTGGTTTTACAAAGCCACGAAGGATATTGCCATGTTGCAACGGATCCTGCATCATTCTCATCCTTCTGTTACCCTACGCTATATTGGCATTACCGAAGAAGAAACAAACAACATGTTAAAAAACTTTAGTGTCTTTCACTAACAAGTCTTTTTCTTTTCGGAATTTATTGTACGTTTTAAAAACCATTAGCCTTTAAGGCAACAAAACCTTGTTAGTAAGTAAAAGATAAAAGCCCCTAAAGAGGGGCTAGTCACATCATGATTTTTTCGAATGGAAACTTTGAGTATTAAAGATTTTAATTACCACTTTTATGAAATTCAATAACTCTTTGGTAGGTTGATTGACAAGGATGGCTATCCTTTCATACCGATTGCAATGTATGTAAGGATCATTGACACATCTAAATTTCATTATTCAATAATTATATTTTCACCATCTTCTGGGTTAGTTTGAGAATTTACATCACGATCTTGATGTTGCATTTTTTCCTCTTCAAGTTCCTCTTTCTTCATATTGCGAGCCTTTTCCATTTCTTGCTTCCAATCTTCAATTAATTCATGTGGAATAATGCCTTTCTCGTATGTTGTACCAATATTTAAATGCCCACTCAATTGCTTGATTCCTAGTTGGCCTAAGTTATTTGTTTGTTCATATTTATCTATAAACACTTTGTCCACTTTTATTTCTTGAAAAATGACAGGTGTTTCTTTTGTAACATTCATTTTTGTATTTTCTTTATGGTTGTGTGTGTGATATTCCGAATTATTCTCTTCTAAATTCTTCTCTAAGAAAGTAATTTTTTGCTGCAATTGGTCTATATGCTTATACAGGTCATTTATTTTTGTATTTTCTCTGTGGTTGTGTGTGTGATATCCCGGATTACTCTCTTCTAAAATCTTCTCTAAGAAAGTAATTTTTTGCTGCAATTGGTCTATATACTTATACAGGTCATTTACTTTTTGATAAATTGGGGTTATTTTCTCATCTATTATGTTCTTTAGTTTCAATTTGAGATTTTTTTCAATTGACTCCAATTCTTCACTTTTTATTGATTGGCTCTGATTCTTCGTTTTGGAAGTTCTCTTTTCAACGTTTATTTTTAAGCTCATAAGCCCAACTTGTTCTTCAAGCTTTCTCAATCGCATCAATTGAACCTCATGAGCATTGATTCTTTTTACCTGCTTCTCAAGTTCAATTATTTTATTTTCTATTTCATTAGAATTCGCATTATTTTGAGAGCCATTGAATAAATCCCTAATAGACATATTATTACCCACACCTTAGTGAAAAAAGTTTGATGCTTCTATTTGATTTAGAATGGGGTTGAAAGAATGAGTGAAAAGACTGTCATCAATTTAGACACGATTCGTATCAATACAATCGGAAAAGAATGTGGTGTCTCCTTGAGCAGAGCCATTCGCGTAAATGCGCATGTTTCTAACAGGAAAAAGCAAGGATTTGGCGAGCAAAACGGTGACGGCGCTATTGTGTTAAATTCCATTCAAGCTCTTAACGACTCTGACATCGATGATTCAAGTAGAAGAAAATGGTCTATTTAATGACAATCCTTTCTTCCTGATTGTGTCTTCTAGAGTAGGTAATTACTAAAAGCCCATTTTCAAATTTTGCTTGAATGTCTGAACTTTTGGCTGGCTCCGGTAGATTTATAAACCTTTCAAATTCACCATAGTATCGCTCGGTTTGTACGGTGACACCTTGGATAATTGGTAATCGTAAGACCCCCTTAATTGTGAGTCTAGTACCGGAGACAGTTAAATGCACCTCTTCTTTTATCGCACCTGGTAATTCAACCAGGACAATAACTGCTATATCTGTAAGATAAATATCTGTTTTAGGGAAATCCTTTATAGAATCCTGTTTTGGTTTCTCCTCTTCAAAATGCCTCGTCGCTTGGTCAGGGGAGGGTTGGTCAAAAATTGTATCCCAAAATTTCCCATTTTGGTAACTCTGCGACATTTCCACCCATTTCTTTAGCTTATCAAAATCCAAACGTTTTTCCTCCTACTTCTGACGCATAGAAAATATGATTGGATCTAATGGACGTAATAAGTTGGTTCTATAATTAATAGTTATTAATATTCTCTTTTTTTATAACTCTTTGAAAGGAAAAAGCTTCAATTCAAACACTTTATTTCATAATTTTTTTCCTATTGTCACATACCTTTTTAAAAAAGGAGCTGAGCGAATAAATTGAGCACATCCATTAATATAAATATTTTCTTATTAAAAATAAACTCCTTTGAAAATTGCTCTGCTGTAAATGTCGGACAGAATTTATTAGCCGATTGGAATAATTCGGATAAGAAAACCCAAGGAATAGGTCAGAATTTCGGGGATGACGGGGCTTTTGTTGGAACACGCAGCTTTGTCGATGATCGAGATCAAGTGGACTCTCCTGCCTCCTTCTCGAACGTACCGTGTAGGTAATTATCGTGTGTTTGTGACCGATATATCAACAATTGTAGAAATCAAAACGCTTTAATTCTAAAGATTTAGAAAGGACTGATAAGATGGTTTTATTTGGACCGGTTGTTGTAAATTTACTAGCTGTTAAGGTAAATGTAATTGATCGCAGTGGAACATTAAGTTTTGGCCCTGCTCAACAAATAGATTATTTTCTAGCCAATAAACAAAACCAAGGTTTTGGGGAAGAAAATGGTGATATTACATTTAATAACGTTCCATTAAGTATTGTGATTGACCAGGATCTCAACGATTCAAACAGTGTCAAAACAAGTATTATTTAAGGGAAAATAGATGCCCTCAATCGATTCCTTGGACATCTATTTCTGTAAATTGCGTATCAACTTTTTTAGGAATCTGAATTTGTAGATAATGATCGCGGTATTCTGCTTTTGCCTCCTTCGATTTTACAATCGAAGGAAGTGTGATTACATGTCGATCATTTTCTTTAGGGATCCCTTCAATGATGGACTGATTGGAGGTAAAAAAGACTTTTACATTTGATAGTACGGTTGGATCTTTCACATGTATTTTCAAATAAACATGGTCATGTGTTTCAAATTTAGCAACATCAAGCTTTTGACTACTGTTTTCTTGTTCTGTCAAAGGCTGTTCAAAAATTCCCATTGCTTCTCTTACAAAATCATTCTGAAGCGAACCATTCATTGACTTCGAAAACGCCTCATTTATATATTTATTTATTTCTTCATGGGGCTGATTCACCCACTTTTGAATGCCATTTTTTAATGGGGAAAATAATTGAGAAAAAGGCAACATACACATTCTCCTTTGTCTTTACCCGGTTAATATTAAATTCTAATCGAAAAAAATGGGTTATGTTTTCATCCTGAGGACTTATTATCTAGGGTAAACATGAGCATCCTATACATGAGAATGGATATATGCCTAGCATTCCATCTCCTTTGCAATTTGCTTCGAATTAGTATATGTATCTAAATATCGAAAGCTACAGATTCTTTCCTGAAAAAGGGTCAGTCTTTCAATAGGTAGTGATGGACTGGATTGACCTTAACTTCACTACTTTGGATTCTGTATCTATCGCTCGTATTCTATCAAATTAGCCAAGAGTACTCCTCTTGGGTGGTGAATTGACGTTATAATCTAACTATTGGGGGCATTACTCAGAAAACTGACTTTTTCTATGGTAAAGGGGCGGGGCTTCGTAAACTCAGCTTCAAACCGCCACCCTCATCGGGTGATACAGTTTGAGATTCTGAACCTTTTTCATCGCAAGGTTGGGCCAGACGCTCATGATTGTTTTTTATGTAAAATTTGCTTAGCTACAAAATTCCCGAAATAATTATTAATTACTATATAATCGCAAAAAAAACACCTTCGAAAAAGTGCGGAAGGGAAGGGACTGTACTACTTTTCGTAGTATAGTGAATATTTTATCTCTCCATTTCCCAACCACGATTACGTTTTATTTCATTAATTTTAACTTTTGATGTCTTTTGCTGTTGACGTTTTTGTTCTCTCTGCATGTCCCTTCCTGCCTGTTCAACGCCATTCACAATGCCCTCTAATAGGCCAAGTCCCTTTTCTTGCGATTGAATCTGATCTTTAAATGCAGGCACTCTAGCTTCAATTTCCCCTAAAGTATGGAACTGTTTTTCAAGGTCCTTTCTTCCAGAAACGCCTTCTTTCTTCATCGAATCTTGAGAGTTTCCCCGTGTAGAAATAGCCTGTTCATATTCTTGTTTAGCTGATTTTGAAACAAGCAATTTCCCTTTCAAGAAAGGATTGTTCTCGATTTTTTCAACAACGGCATGATGTTTCTCATATTTTTTCAGATAGCCTTCAGCGCGCTGCAGGCGTGACCGGCGCTGATTCACACGATCCAATTCACCATGAAGCCTTTGAATGTCTTCCTTACGGTTATTCAGCGTGTTCTGGATGGTCTCAAGTGATACCACTTTATTTCCGTTTGCTTTATTAATGTCCATAAGCTTTCTAGCCGTTTCAAGGCTTATATAGCGCATTTCAGGACGTTCAGGATATAAAGATGCCACCTGACGTACAAAAGCGTTCTGATGGGCAGTCTCAGCCTTTTTTAAGACGTCTCTTTCCCGATTAATTTGTCCACGTGTCTGTCGATCTTTCTCCAGGAGCCCAGGATAATCGGTTTGATGTTGACGTTCCATCTGGTGAAACTCTTTTTCGGTATGGAAGCCAAGCTTTTCACTGTAGCTTTGTAGTGTTTTATCCCGTAACGTTATTTGTTCTTCCGCCTTGAACATGTCTAATTCAGCTTGTTCCTTTGTCATTCGGTTTTCCTTTAGTTTAAAGGGATTCATCCAATTGATTGTTTCCAATTGTTTCTGGGCTTGCTGGCGTTGATTTTCGAAGATGTGAATCCAACGGTAGGTTTCAGAAGCACCTCGGATGGTTTCATCTTTCCATCGAATCTGTTGGTCATGGTTATGTACTTGATTCTCCCATTGATCGAGCTCTTTACGTTTTACAAAGATTTCTTTCAAAGTAGGTTCACGATCCACGTTTAAAAGCTTAAAAGCTTCTTGTAAGTGAACACGTTCGGCAAGTGTGTTGAAGCGTTCGGATTGTTTCCGTTGTTCTTGCTTCCGTGCTTTTTCTTGTTCCAGGGCTTGTTTTTCTTCCCGGTAGGTTTGAAGATCCACTACCAGACGATTGTATTCTTGGCGATCACGATTGATCGTTCCTCGGTCCGTTTGGACCCCACGCTTTTCCATTTCATGGGCCACATGGCCAAGATGGACCGTTGGAAAAATAATCAGATTTCGTTTTTCGTGGGATTCATGGGTAATACGGGCTTGAATGCCTTCGCGCTCTAAAGCTTGATTAGCATGAACGGCCCATTGCTCACGCCATTGCTGAAGCAGCTCTTTTTGGTTCCAGTCCCGATTTTTTTTACTGAATCCATCTTCTGTAATTTCACGAGTGGTCAACATCACATGGGCATGAGGATTTTCTTTGTCGTCTCGGTGAATCGCGACATCGGCAATCATGCCTTGATCGACGAATTCTTTTTGCACGTACCCACGAATTAATTCGGTTTGTTCTTGATGGGATAATTCTCTAGGCAAAGCGATATTAATTTCTCTTGCGACTTGTGAGTTTTTTCTTGTTTCGGATTTCTCGACTTCATTCCATAATCGTTGCCGGTCTTGTACCCATTCTGGAGATTGAGAAGGGGCAAGAATCATGGTTTCCGGTTGCACTTCTCTTTTATAGAATTTGGTTTCATCCGTTCGTTCGTCCTTTAATCGTTCACCAGAACGATAGGCTGCAGAAGCCACAGCCGATTGACCTTTGCTTCTGGAAATCACTTGTGCAGAGAAATGGTAAATCGCCATGATCGAGCACCTCCTTTAATGGGTTTTATAGTACGAAACGAATCGTGAAGAATCGGAGATTGTTTACGATTCGTTTCGTTTTCGCCGTAAAGGCGATGCCTTTTTGTATGCGTCCTATAGACGGATACTTCTTTTCCATTCGGCCTGTAGCCGAATGAAGGGTTTATATTTTTGTATTCGCTTACTAGCGAATACGCTTTTCCGTTGCGTAGCAACCGCACACAAACGAAGTTTGTATAAGTGCGCCCTTTGCTCTTCGATCTCAGGGAATCATGCCACACTCATTGTGGCGATTCTTGCCTTTTGTCTAGTATTCTATCACCTATTTCGCTATACTTAAAGAAAAATATGGGAATGCGGAGGGGTTTGGGTCTATGGCTCGTAAAACGGATAGTGAGAGATTACAAGAGTTAGAGGAAAAGATGGAGAAAATGAAGGCGAAAAAACAGCAAGTGGAGAGTCGAATCAAACAAAAAGAACGAAAAG
Organism: Peribacillus sp. NPDC006672; assembly: GCF_050274955.1. NCBI lineage: Bacteria > Bacillati > Bacillota > Bacilli > Caryophanales > Bacillaceae > Peribacillus > Peribacillus sp. NPDC006672. The sequence continues at coordinate 966 of NZ_JBNNOR010000033.1, read as the reverse complement.
AACGAACGAAACGATTGATTGAGATTGGGGCCATTTTTGAACATCATTTTGAGATTGCGAGTAAAGAGGAAGCTGAAAAAATCGCATGGGGATTTAAAAAAATTGTCACGAATCGAAAAGAAGATCTCTCAAGGCTTTCCATTGAAGAGTTACAAAAGCAAGGAGAAAAAGAACTTCAGAAAAAATAAGGGATCCTTCCCTCAATTCGTAAAATTTTAAAGGAGTGAAATGAGCATGCCTCATAAAATGACGGTAACTGGAAAACCTGTAGGTCCCTTATGTCAGAAAGGATCTTTTTACACGTTTGATATGGAGGAAAGTGGTTCACCCTCTTCCCCAAAGGGGCTTCCAGGAGGTTCGACGATTACGTACACGGTCTTTCTCAATCAGAAACAACTCCAAAAGGCCGGCCTAACGGCCAAAAATATCAATCAACAAAAGATAATGGTGCAAGGCGAACCAACATTGGATGTACCCGTGGAGGATTGTCCAGGGGAAATCGGATTGATCTGTTTTCAAGTGTCCGTTCTCCCTGAAAAACCTGAGAAAAAGGAGACAAATAAACCTGTAAAGATCCAAGCAGCAGAAAAGCCAAAAGAAAAACCAAAAGCCCCAAAAGGAACCGAAGATTTTCTGGAACGGAAAGTAATCGTGGTTCCAGAAGCGTTTTTAAACTCGCACCCCAATCCTGAAAAAACGCAGCAAGTCATCAACTATGTCAAAGAGACCGGCCATCTAGACGAACCCCTTACGATTAACCGGGGGACAAACATGCTGACAGATGGTTATAGACGGTACATCGTGGCTCAACAGCTTGAGTTAGAAATCGTTCCTGTTATCTACGAAAAAGAAACAGCTTCAGTCAAAAGTGAAAAAAACACATAGGTATTTTAAGGGCGCTAGAAGGCCGAATAAGCGATTTTTACACTACCTCCCTATTTATGGTTACCGATTCAAAAAAAAAAA
>NZ_JBNNOR010000032.1:0-32451 GCF_050274955.1 Peribacillus sp. NPDC006672 | reverse complement strand
CAAAACCGGCCTCCACCCCTTGGATAGGCATGACGAAGGAATGAAAGGGCATAGGATTATGACCCGTTGAGACATGGGAGGGAAAGCCTCCAGGGCAGCGTGGAGTATGTGTGCAGAATATGTAATAATATGGGATTTTTAACAGATCCCCTATTTCAATCTGTCCTCATCTTATCAAAACGGTCCTATCTCTTTCGTTCATCTAAAGCAACCTATACCATGTGGTTTGAAATCCTGCGAAAAAGCGAGTATTCGTGAGCATTATCTATTAAACTGAGGGAGTTCATTAAGGAATAGCAGTTTAATGGTATTGAAACCAAACAAACCATCCTTTTTCCTTACTTTTAGCTAAAAATATTTGACCTTGGGCTAAGTTAGCTCCAGGTGCTTTTGGGAAATCTAAACGTACAAGCCATGATTTTTCAGCAATTTCTTTGCCACAAAAGGTCTTTGCCATTCTAAAATAGTTTTCTTCTTCTTTATTACCAACTGTTTTGGGAAAAGGTTTGGCAGTTACTACATTCCACTTAGTATATATGTCAGGAAAATCATCTAATCCAGTTCCATAAGTTTTTGGTATTAAAGTATTTAACGCTTCTATTACCTCATTTTTATCCTTAATCGATGTTTTCTCTAATTCACTTAACACAGGACATTCTTTAGGTTGTGCGTATCCTTGAATTGAACCAAAAAACAACATCGGAATGGTAATAATCAATATATATATCATTTTCATATAATAAACTCACCTCAAAAGATATCTTTCCTAATTTTAAGAAAAATAGTCCATTTTTTGAGGTGTAATGGCTCAATTGTTATTCAACTAAACTGCCCCGATAGTTCCATAAGGAAAAAGCTGCCTTAAAGATAGCTCAGATCTTCAGCTAACGCACCCGTTAGTTGAACAAGAAAAATGAAGCTATGTTGGATCAACCCTTCTATTATTACGGCTATTTTCAATTTCTTTAGTTATGGAAGATTTCTTTCCAGTCGCCCTCGCCCATCTTTCATTTTGAACACCACCAAACTTTTGAATTGTTTTGATCAAACTAAATTTTAAAGTTATACGTCAGGAATCAATCTCCTTGAAAAAAATTATAGAAAAAAATTATTGTTTGACGATAACACTTTATCGTTTTATAATAATATGTAAAATAAGGAGGGAATTTCCAATGAATCTTTTTACCAAGACCGTTCTAAAATTTTTATCAATTGTGTCGCTAATTGCTCAAGTTTTATGTGCGTTTGCTGGATTAATGCTATTATTTGCGTCTGGAGCTTTATTGTTAGTACCAAACGGAGTCAAAAAACAATTGCTACAGTATGCAGATTTAAACTCAAACACAAACCCATCAGTATGGTTGTTAGTACTTTCTTGCTTAGTCGCGCTAGCAATCATTGCTTGTTTGTTTATCATTATGTACGCTCTACATAAGATAATTGGTAATATTTACGAACAACACTTCTTTGTTTTCCAAAATCTTACGTACCTCAAACTAATCTTAATTTCGATTACTAGCTTTACCATTTTGCAGTTCACTAGTCAGCTGTTCTTTGCGAAAATACACGCGTTCAATGTCAGTGATGTTTTTTCAAATTCTTCGCCAGGTTTATTGGGAAACATTCTTCTGTTAGCCATCGTTTATACTCTTTATGTGGTTTTTAAATACGGCATATCTTTGCAAGACGATTCTAACAACGTGATTTAGGTGGGAGCTCCTTATGATAAAAATTAATCTAGATCGAGTAATGCTAGAAAGAAAAATTTCTTCAAAAGCGTTAGCAGAAAAAATTGGAATTACCCAAGTTAACTTATCAATACTAAAAACAGGTAAAGCGCGTGGTATTCGCTTTGCCACATTAGAAAAAATCTGCCAGACATTAAATTGTCAGCCTGGTGATATACTCGAATATGAAGAAAAAACTGACATATAACAAAACAATTGTTATATGTCAGTTTTCAACTATTCCGCAATATGGCCCGAATCTTGAACACAAGATAAATAACACTCTTCCACTAACCTGCCCCTTTAGTAGCATAAAAAAAGAGCTGCCTTTAAGACAGCACCGATCTTCAGCTAAAGCACCCGTTAGTTCATTAAGAAAAGCGAAAAAGCGAAATTTCTTTAAGAATCGCGCCCTTTAGTTGAAGAAGTTACATGACATTCTCTATTTCTTTTTTCTTAAATATGCCTACCAGTAGCATAATAAGTCCTATGATGAAACCGATTGGGAACAAGTACCACATAACCAAAGTTGCCCAAGGATCCTCAACAATAAATGCGTATGATAAACCAATCGCCAAAGATAAGAATGGTGAAATTGCCAACATAAGAGCGATGCCCCAAACAATACATTTTCTTTTTTTCGACTTACCTTTGCTAAGTTGATAAGCTACAAGTACTCCTATAAATGCAATTCCATACCCTACGGCAAATGCCATCTTTTGTTACTCCCCTTTCTAAATTTCACAGCTGATTTAGATTTATGTATACCCTCTTTATTTTAACATAAATTTCCAATCGTCTTTAGGAAGTATCTTTAACACTGGCCCAATTGTTGAATAAAGCTCAACAGCACTCTTCAACTAAACTGCCCCGTTAGTGCCATAAGAAAAAGGCTGCCTCAGCAACCTTCCTTATTGAAGTAAAGCACCTGTTAGTTTAACAACTAAACTTAATTTTTTCTCTCTTTTTCGAAATAGAAACCTGTCCCATTTTCTTGTGGAACAAACCCTTGTAGAGCTGAACTATTTTCTACCAAATTTTGCTCTTCTGCTGTTATAACTGTGGTAACACTTTTTCCTTCAGCAACCATACCTTCTCTACGATCTTGTTCTTCTCTAGTAACAAGTTTATATGTATCTGTTTGTTTTGAGGAAACTTCTGCAGATGCTTCTGTCTTTTGCAAGTCTTTCGCAAAACCGATTGATACTGCTAAAACTCCTGCAAAACCAAGGGTTAAAACTAATTTCCCTTTCATATAAAAACCTCCCAATAATTTCTATCTGTTTCAATAACATATTTTATCATAACTGAAACTATGTTACTTTTAATTTATTTCTTCAACACTAAACTGCCCCGATAGTTCCATAAAGAAAAAGCCGCCTTAAAAACAGCTCTGATCATAAGCTAACGCACCCGTTAGTTCATTAAGAATTCGGTTAGAATAAATTCAGTTATATTTTCTGCGAAGCATCTTTATAATAAGTGCGAAAATAACTATGCCAGTTAAAGAACCCACAGCGTATGACCAAGAAAAATAATCAAAGATAAAGTAAATTATTAACATACAAGCAAAATATCCTGCTGAAAAACTCATTAAAAATTTTTTCAATTTCACTTCGCTTCCCTCATCTCTCAAAATATTACATATACTTTATCATAAAACATGTGTTTCTTGTTCAACAATCCTGCCCCTTTAGTTCCATAAGGAAAAAGCTGCCTTAAAGACAGCTCCGATCTTCAGCTAACGCACCCGTTAGCTGAAGTACAATTCTTCACAATCTCTTTTTCAAGGTAAGAAAAAAACTACCCTATTTATTTTAAAAATGTATCGCACATCCATTCATAAAATTTTTCCTTCTCTTCAAATTGTGGATAATGAGCTGATTGCTCAAAAGCAATAAATTCTTTTTTATTAGCTTCAATCATATCAAAATATTTTTTTGCTTCATTTGATGTAGTCATATAATCATATTTACCCATAACAAAATAAAACGGTAATTCAAGTTTCGTTACGATAGTTGGTAATGGTTTTTTAAATATATCCTCTACCAATACCTTTTGAGAATAGGACACCCCACGGTTATAACGGATTAGATCTAATAAGTTATACTCGTTACTGAGTAATATACCTAAGTTATCTCCATCGGGGTTATCAATGAGTCTTACACTTCCGTCATATTTCATAACAGAATTTCGTGGGGTAAACATGTCGCCCTTTTTAATTTTTTCAGTTAACCCTTGTAAATACAAAACATCATCCGTATTGCCAGCTTTTCGAGCCTGATTTATAACGTAGTTCAAACTCTCAATCTCGCTTTCTACTTGATTACTCATCTGTCCAATACCAATATATGCTTCATACTTTTCAGGAGCTTTATGGGCAGCCTGCGTGCCAATATATGTACCATAAGAATGACCAATTAGTATTACCTTTTCTTTGCCGAGCCGTTCTGATATATAATCCGTCAAAGCCAATAAGTCATCCACCAGTAAGTCTGACGAAAGATTAGAATAGTCCTCAAAAAAATGATGGGATTTTCCACTTGCTCGTTGATCGTAATTAACAACCGTAAATTTAGTTTCCAGTAAGTCTTGGTATTTTTCTGCATATGGTATTTCCGAACATCCAGGTCCTCCATGTACAAAAATAATAACAGGATTAACCTTATCATTGCCACGTATCATAATTTCATGACTACTTCCATTTATCTCTACTTGTTCTAATGCACTTATACTGTTATCACCTTTTATATACGAAGACCAAGTAGGGAAAAAAAGTGCTATGATTAATACTATTATAATAATGGCTCCGATATATTTTATTAATTTCTTTATGTTTTTCATCTGATTCCTTTCTGCTCGATACAATCCAAATATATGATTGATCAAAACTTGTTCTTATGTAATGTGATGGATATTGATTATTTTTGAAATCCAAATTCCACTAAAGCGCCCATTTCTTGAAAAAGAAAATTCGAATATTATTTACTTCAAGACGGGTACAGGTTGTAAGTTCCAATGGATTTGAACATGCATTTTTTCACCTCTTTTATAAATTTCATTTATATTTCTACTCTACAAAGGAAAGGTCATATACTGTAGTGTCGATAAGTCATAACTATTTGGGAAGAATGACTAATTATGACTATTAGCTAAAATATATTACTTCTTTATTAATAAATGGCTATTGAAACTTTATTGATGCCCTCTTTTATAGCAAATATCTAATAGACGATCCACCGTGAGGTTTTTTGAATGATGGACCTTATGAATTGCCCATGAAATAAACAAATTTAAAATAACGTTCCAGTTCGTTGCAATTAAAAAAGAGTGAAGACAAAGTTAGTTTAACTTTGTCCACACTCTCTTACTTCAATATTTCTTATTTTCTACAAGACTCTCTTCTATTGCTTTCATAATAGCAGAAGATCTGTTTTTTACATTTAATTTCGAATAAATGTTAGAGACATAATTTTTCACAGTTCCCACTGAAAGAAACATCTTTTCTGAAATGTCTTTATTGGATAATCTTTGAGTTAAACATTTTAATACTTTTAATTCTTGATTATTTAAATCATATGGATGTTTCATAGAGTTATGGTCAAATTGTTCCGCGTGTTCGTTATTATTTGATTGTATCTGACCAAACACCTCTTTTGCTAATTGTTGAGGAATGAGGGAACCTCCGTGATACACCATTTTAATTCCCTGAACCAAAAATTCAGGATCAACAGCCTTTAATATGTAACCCTCTGCACCAGCATTTAAGGCATTCAAAACGTGTGTAACATCTTGGAATGTAGTAAGTATAATAATTTTTATATTGGGCCACTGTTTTTTAATTTCTTCTGTCGCCTTTACACCATCCATCACCGGCATTTGAATGTCCATTAAAAGAATATCAAGATTTTCCCTTTCACATAAAGCAATGGCTTTCTCTCCATTTTCCGCAGTTCCAATAATTTCAATGTCAGATATGCTTTCAATCACAATTTTTAAGCTCTTCCTTAAAATCTCTTGATCTTCGACGATTGCCGCTTTTATCATGATAATGATACTTCCTTTACCATAGGTATGTGACACGTTATCCTCATACCATCATTCAATTTTGAATAAAAGTCCACTGTACCTGCCAATGCCGAAATTCGATCTTTCATTGAGCGTAAGCCAAACCCTAAATGCAATTCACTAAAGCCCATTCCATTATCTTCAATGAGAACAATCAATTCTTCTTGTTTAAACGAAATAGATACTTTAATAAAGGTTGCCTGCCCATGTCTTTTCGCATTTGTAAGACCTTCTTGTATACAACGAATAATGGCAAACTTTATCCTTTCGCCTACTTTGGTCGCTTCTCCTTCGACAATCAGTTTTATATCCGTTGATGTATGTTTCATAAAATCAACAATCAATTCTTGCACAGATTCAATAAGTGTTTGATGAGTCATGGGCGACATCTGGTGAATTGTCTTTCTCACATCTTGCAGTCCATTTCGTGCTAAATCTGAAATCTCTTTTATACTTTTTTCTGCTTCTATTTTATCTGCCCGATATAGAAAAGGAAGAGCATCTAAACTCGTTATGACTGATGTGAAAATATGGCCTACTGTATCATGCAAATCTTGTGAAACTCTATTTCGTTCTTCCTTAATCGTCAGTTCCTCAATCTTTTTTGAGTAATATTCCAAGTCCTCGTTTTTTTCCTCAATAGAAGCAATTAACGCTTTATTGGCGTTATTGACAATGGTCATCCTTCCTAAACATAACCCGATACCATAAAAAATAGTTGTGTCAACGAAGAGAGCAAAGAAACCCTCATCAGCGAAGAGATCACCGGCCAATGTGCCAGCTAAAAAAATAGAAATATATAAGAAAGGCCCTAACCAAATTAACGGCTTCACTTGACAAGCATAAGCCACAGTAAGCATAGGCAAGAATAGAAAACCGTAAGTCTCTGATATTTCATATTGGATCGATAAGTAAATAAACAATGTACCCGTTAACAATACCTCGGCAAATACATACTTTGGGAATTTTATAAGCCCAGGCCGATAAAATAGATGAGGTATTATATATGAACAACTAACCCACAAAAGTAAAATCCACTTGTTCAATCCTGTCGTACCAATGAATATCACGGAGCCAATATTCGTAATCCATATTGTACGAATGAGAAATAGAACATAGTCCAACCAATGCCATTTCCTTTGATCCATTACTGCTTTCATACTTTTATATCCCCCAACTACGGCGTCTATTTCATCGGTCCTAAAACTACTTCGCCATTCTCGTTCGTATAATTGATTATGTTTAGTTTATCTTCAAGGGAGAAACTTGTATAGTTTTTCTTTAAAGCTTCCAGGCATGATAATGATATCATCCAAAAAGTAATCACTTCAGTACTTTTTTTGAGAGATTTAGCAATAGAATTAATACTTTCTCCAACATTTCCAAAGCGATAACAGCCATGTTCGATCGTAAATTTTGTCAAAAAAATGCACCACCAATTGTTAGATAATTATCCAACAATTGGGGTGCAGTTCATTACTCAGCTCTTTTAAATGTAATGCTTCTCTAATCGAAGCATTCCCCCTATTTTCCTCACAACGTTTTTCTAAATGAATAGCACCATTTATCATAATCTAATTTCTCTTCATAAAAACGGTGAGCATTGTTTCGCTGAATTCCACGATTCTAATGCTACATATGCGCTCCCATTTTCTTTTGCCCAGTTATGTATATAACTTAATAATTTCTCTCCAAACGCAAATGAACGGTTAGCAGTATCTGTTACCAGATCATAAACAAAAACGTGACGTTTATTATAAAAGTTAACTCTCCAACTTAAACCAGCTAAGGATACAATCCGGTTATCCTTATATAACGCATACAATACCCATCTTTCCTCATTTCTTCAGTAACTCCAGATATGTCTTTTGAGTTAACTCAGTACGTAACTGATTCATAATTGGAAAGGCTTCTAACCATTGTTCTTTATCTGTTAATTTTTGTATTGTTTCTACCGTAGAATTCACATTAACACCACTAAAAAGGATGTTCTATTCAGGCCTAACGACAGTTAAATAAGACTGCAGAGTTTGCTGGCGTATAGTATGTCGGCAATCCATACGTTGGTTTTACAAGGTCATGAAGGATATTGCCATGTTGCAACGAATCCTTCCACATTCGCATCCATCCGTTACACTGCGCTATATTGGGATTACAGAAGAAGAAACTCACGATGTATTAGAATCATTTAGTGTCTTTAATAATTCATAACAAATAAATGGCCTCTTTTTAGTAGGTTTCTTTTGATAACTTCACTTTTAAAAAAATTATTGTTATATCAATTTAGCCAAACATAAATGCTCTTTTTCGATAGCTTATTGAAAAAATTAATCCTATTCCTAACATATTCCCCATTAATGAGCTGCCTCCGTAGCTTATAAAAGGTAAAGGTATCCCTGTAATAGGTAGTAAACCTATATTCATTCCAATATTCTCGAAAATATGGAAAAAAATCATAGAAACCACACCTACACATAGGTAAGATTCAAAACTATTTTTGACATCTAGCGCTAACTTCACCATACCCGAAATAAGGAGGAAATAAATTGTTATTAAAATGCTAGATCCCAGGAAACCATATTTAGAAGCAATAACGCTAAAGATAAAATCTGTATGTGCTTCAGGAACGTATACCCCGCTTCCTTTATAACCAGAAACACCACCTGATCCTATGGCAAGTAAGGCTTTGATTAAGTTAAAACCCTCTCCTGATTTATAAGACTCTGGATCAATCCAAGCATAAATCCTTCCTAGTTGAAATATTTTTATTCCCATTAAACGAAGAATTTCAGGGTGAAGAAAAACTAAGTACAAGATTCCACTCGCAATTGATCCTCCAATAATAAAAATACCGCCAATTATTCTCCATGATATTCCTGAAACAAATAATAACCCTATAAAAATACACATTAATACTAAAGATGTACCTAAATCTGGTTGTTTCATAATTAAAAGTATTGGAAGAAGTGTTGCAGCCCCCATCTTAATTAATAGAAAAAAATCCGTTTTCAAAGTTTTGTCTTCATATTTATTATGATGTTTTTGTATTAAGTAACTTAAACAAATTATTAAAGATATTTTAGTAAACTCTGCTGGCTGAAGAGACCCAATCCCAGGAATTTGAAACCAACTTTTTGCCCCATTTATTTCTCGTGCTATTGACTTAGGTGACAAAATTAATGCAATTAATAGAAATAAACTAAGCGAGTAAATAAACCAATTCAAGCGAAATATTTGTTCAGAATCCAAATACATAACTCCTAAAATCATACCGAAACCTATAAAATACCAAGTAACTTGTCTAAATAAAAAATCCCCTTCGTATTGACCAAATTCTTGAGCAGTGTGTATAGCTATACAACTAGTTATAAATAGCAAAAGTAAAAGTGTAACTAAGTTGTAATCAAACTTTGAATTTTTCATTTTTTTCCCCTTGTAAAATATTCACTTATGTTATATTTTAACTCCATTATACTAAAAATGTAAATTCATAAATAAAAGCACTTTTATTTGTTCATACATTCTAGGTATACAATTGATAAAGGATCATAGTATCAAATACAATCCGTTTATTATCCACTTCAATAAAAAAAGAAAGTGCTGGTTCTCCGAAGAAGTAGCGATCAATCAATGTATTATTATCTACATTGATAATTTCATATAATATCCACCTTTTTTCTATTTCCATCTATTATAACTAAGGTGAGGAAATTTTTGTTAATTCATAAAAGTGTAGCTTTGAAACAAAGATTAATCAAATTAATCCAAGAAACCTGATAAATGAATAAATAGAAAGGGCATGTTTTGAAAAAAGATTAATCAAAACATGCCCTTATACTATTTAATTGGATTATTCTTTTATAAAAGTTGATCATTTTTTGTGTTCCATAATAGAGCAACTACAAACTCTATGGTAAGTAATGATTATACATTTCTAATGCATTCGTATCTGCTTCCAAAATAGCAACTGTTTTAGGGTGAGGCTTAGCATAGATAACTGGATAACCCTTTTCATCAAGTTCTTCATTAATGGGAAAAGCTAATTTTTCCTCTTCAATTGAAAATTGGGCATCAATTCCCTTTTTATTTCCACGAGCGTCTATCCTAATCCATTTATTAAGTGATTTAAAGAAGATAGCATTCAAAGCGTGAATACAATGCACTTTTTCTGGAGTATCAAACAACATCAATCTTTGATAACAAAAACCCGTTGGTATTCCCTGTGAACGCAATAAAGAAGCTAATAAGTGTGATTTTGCATAGCAAATTCCCTCTTTAAAGTGTAATACATCCGAAGCATTACAAGTAACTCGTGTCGATTGAATATCCCAAGAATGAGAAATTTCATCACGAACAAATTCAAAAGCTATTTTAGTTTTTTCAATTTCCGTTTGAGATTGATTGAAAAGTTCATCTGCTTTCCTTATTATAATTGGCTTAGAATAATTAACTTCATTTAATTCGAGTAAATAATCATCTAATATATCAGAATCACAAACCAAATTCATAAAATCCACACCTATTAAATGAATAATCATGTATACAGTGGTATTGATGTATTATGGAACTAACCTGCCCCGACAGTTCAATAGGAAAAGGAGCTGCTGATCAGCAGCGCCCTTTAGAGGCTTCTAATTTTGTCGATATCTACTCAGAATTTGTAGATATTTCTCGGGAAATTGTTGAAATTTGAAAATGGTGATCCCGAATAGTTGGAACAAAGGAATTTTTACTTTTGATTTGGTTGCCTTAGGTTTAAATAGTTATTAAAGAAAATTAACACCTGAAGATCGTAAAAGAGTCTAAAAAAAGGTAATGAAACCTTTTTCTTATTGCAGTAATGTTTCGTAGTGGGTTTTTTGTTGTTCAGTTTTAAGTTGTGATATATCGTTTGTCAGTTAGAGGTTCATTTCATGCGTAGCTGCGTGTTCATTAGTTAATAACAATAAGGTCTCTTTTAATTGAATGAGAACATGGGTTAAATATATTGTCATATGTATCGGGTATCGCTATCTCTTTTAAAAGCCTAATTTTGTCGATATCTACTCAGAATTTGTAGATATTTCTCGGGAAATTGTTGAAATTTGAAAATGGTGATTCCGAATAGTTGGAACAAAGGAATTTCTACTTTTGATTTGGTTGCCTTAGGTTTAAATAGTCATTAACGTAAATTAACACCTGAATATCGTAAAGGAGACTTAAGAAAAGGTAATGAAACCTTTTTCTTATTGCAGTAATGTTTCGTAATGGGTTCTTTGTTGTTCAGTTTTAAGCTGAGGCATATCGTTTGTCAGTTAGATGTTCATTTCACAAGTAGCTGCGTGTTCATTGGTTAAAAGTATTAAGATCTCTTTTAATTGAATAGGAACATGGGTTAAAATTGTTATATGTATCGCGTATCGCTATAAGGGTTTCGATGTCGGATTGAACGAAGATATGCCAATCCCTATCTTTTAACTACTCCTATCCATATCGCTCTAAGTTTTAAACATACATTCGAACAATGGATTTTGCATCTCCACTTCTTCTTCCACTTCCTTGGAAGAGGATCCTCATTCATTCGGATGTATATCCTGTCGCATATCGGACCTCCCTTTCTATTAAAGATGAAGGTTCTATGGATTTATTTGAATGTTATATCCCCCAGCGATACGAAACACAAAAAAGAACCGATCAGCCCCTTTCTTGAGGAACACTATTAAGGACATGGATCTTGCTGGAGCTGGGAAACTGTTGTTTTAAGCTGAGGCATATCGTTTGTCAGTGGACGTTCATTTCATGCGTAGCGTTTGGGATTGTGGATTAAATTGTCAAATGTATCGGGTATCGCTATCTCTGCTTCATTAGTTTCTTCTAATCTATCTTTTTGTTGATACACAAGTTATTTAGCAATATCCTCTGGGGGATTGTCCGTATCGCGTAACGCTATGAACGCTTCGATGTCGGATTGAATAAAGATAGGCAATCACCATCTTAAAAACTCATATCCGTTTCGTTCTAAGTGTTGACCATACTTTTGAACAGTGGGTGTTGCATCCCCACTCCTTCTTCCACTTCCTTAGAAGAGAATACTCGTTCATTCGGTTGAATATCATGTTTGCATATCGAACCCAGCTTTTCTATTGAACCTAAAGGTTTTGGATTTATTTTCAAGTTATATCGCCAAGCGATACGAAACACACAAAAAAGAGCCAATCAGCCCCTGTTTGGAGCAACTCTATAAAGGAGGACTCTTGCTTTTGAATGCAAGTTTTCAACCTCCTCAACTCCCTTTTTATCAAACATGCCTTTTTTCTTTGCTTGTTTTTTTGTTTTAATTGCATATCGCTTAAACAAATCTCCAATGAATTTCAATTGAGCCTTCGTTTGCCTTTAGACCGTCCGATACATTGGTATCGCCAAGCACTTACATAACAGGTACCAAATCCTGTAAAACCAAAATACTCTTTCTTAATTCTTTGTTTCAGCTACGCGAATCATATGGCACTATGCTTTTATCCATCATTATATATTTAAAAAAGATTTATCAAATGTTTCTACATCATTAATTTGCTTCCACAAATCATTACAGGCAAAAAAACCTTAGCAGTCACCTTATTTTCTGAATATGGAGAAAAGCCCCCGCCATTTTTCTGAACGTTTTTGTATCGCTTCTTCTAAACGTTTATTAAATTCATTTTGTGAACTCCATTCTTTTTTCTGTTCGTCCCGCATATTTTGTATTTCTTTTTGTAAGAGTTCACTTTTTTGTTTTTCTTGTTGCAGCAATGTTTCGTAATGGGTATTTTGTTGTTCAGTTAATTGTTCAATTTTAGTATTAGTTCTTTGCGCTGAATTTCCAATACTAGAACTTATAACATGATGATCTTGCTGGAGCCGGGAAACCTTTGTTTTAAGCTCTGACATATCGTTTGTCAGTTGGACATTCATTTCACGTGTGGCTGCGAGTTCATTGACTAAAAACATTAAGACCTCTTTTAATTGATTGGGGTCGTGGGGTAAATTTTCATATGTATCGGGTATCGCTATCTCTGTTTCATTGGATCCTTCTAATCTTTCTTTTTGTTGAAATACAAGGTCTTTAGCTGTATCGTCTAGGGGCTTGTCCGTATCGCGTAGCGCTATAAGCACTCCGATGTCAGATTGAACAAAGATACGTCGATCTCCATCTTTCAAAAACTCATATCCATTCCGTTCTAAGATTTGACCATACTTTCGAACAGTGGGAGTTGCAATCCCCACTTCTTCTGCCACTTCCTTGGAAGAGAAAGCTCGTTCATTCGGTTGTATATCACGTCGCATATCGGACCTCCTTTTCTATTAAATATGAAGGTTTTTAGATTTATTTGCAAGTTATATCGCCCAGCGATACGAAACAAAAAAAAGATCCGATCAGCCCCTTTCTTGAGGATTTCTACTAAGGATAATTTTGAATGAGTCTCCACCGCATAAACTCTACTTTTCACTAAAAATAATGATTTAATTTACTTATCGACTCCAAAACAATTAAACCAAGTATAAAAAACCGTAGAAGGGTATTCAAAACACGATACGCTGGCGGGCAATATCCCTGTAAAACCGTAACAACAAATGGACTAACAGTTGGTTTAATCTCTTGTCAAGATACGATGGAAACCACAATAATCATAGATAAAACAAAGAATAAAATGATCCGATAAACAGTTTGATTGATTGCTTTAGGTATTGTTTTTTCTGGAGATTCACCTTCCCCCGGGGAAATTCCTACCAGTTCAGTACCACCTAACGAGTAGTTTACTGCCATCATAACAATAGTAACTCCAGCAATTAATGACCCTATCCATGGAGAAATATCTGGGAACCACCTTTGCATCAGCGAGCCTATCATAACAATTGTAGGCATTCATATGAGTAAACATTATAATGAAATTGAAGAATACCGTGACTTTACGATACAACCTGAAACACACAAAGCAATTAACACAATGATTGGGTTAATCGAGATTTCAGAAGATTTCCTACTTCGTTATATCTATATATTTATCTGATATTATTCTGTAATTCTCATGATGTACTTTATCCCACTCAGTCTTTTGAAATTTTAAATGCTTGAGACGTTGATTCATACAAGCTTTATCAAATAATCGGAACCCTTGCTCAGCCGCCCAACTACGGAAATAGTTATACTCTGGGTGAGGAGGATTTTGATAGACTTCAAGAAAGTGCTCAAATCCAGGCGGACCACCTACATCCTCTGGCGGTGCTTCCCCTGCCCAATCAAGTACCGTTGGGAAACCAAAATAATAATCCTCCACGACTTTCTCTAGCTTCACATGAATGCGCCAATCATCACCGAAATCATACACATATAAAAATTCACCTATGCGCTCCAAATAAGTATCAATTTTTATACGTGACGGCTGCTTCACCGCAATTCCTTTATACGATTTGCTTTTCGCTTCTTCTATTCGTTGTAAATTATTCGTTACAACAACATCATCTAGCTGAAACTCAAACAAATGAATTGGCTCGTACGGATATCCACTCTGAAAATTCGTTACATTTTGAATGACATCGTGCAAACGATTAAACGTAATTCCACCTGGTACAATTACTTTTCTCCACACAACTGGTTCAATATTTTCAAATTGGAATGCTAGGATATAGGATTTCATAAGGAACCTTTCTTTTTCTTTCCTTCTAGTTCTAACTTTCTTCTGTTTTGATCTTCCTTAGGTGCTGTAAATGTATATGGTGATCCATTATATGACCATGTTGCTCCATAAACATAACCATTTTGGATTTTCACAAATCGGAAATTTGTATCATTAGTATAAGATTTCAAAAATCGGCCAGCAGCTTGAATATTATCACATTGTTCCAGTAACTCTCCGTTTTTATAGATTGTTATAGGCACTTTTCTATTACGCATGTAAATCTCCTTTTTTAAATAATTTCTTCTATTTCATTATAAGTTTAATTAACAAGAAATTGGAGCTTTCAGTGTAAAATAGTGGTATTGAGTTCGCTATATAGGAGGTTGAAATAATGCCATTTAATATGAATCTGTGGAAAGTAGAACAAAATAAACTACAAGAAATTCAAAAAAATCGGCTTGATAGTGAAGATCGTTTAGAAAACTGGATTGCAGAGGATAGCAACATTTTAGGCTTAGATATTTTAATCATTGGGAAGCAAGTAGTGACTAGCTTCGGTGGACGTATTGATTTACTAGCTATAAAAAGCGACGGCGAACTGGTCCTGTTAGAATTAAAGAAAGATAGAACACCTCGTGACGTAATCGCTCAAGCACTTGATTATGCTTCATGGGTAAAAGAGTTAACAACTGTAGAAATAGAGGCAATCGCTGTAAAATATTTAAAACATGGCTTAAAAGAGACATTTGAAAATCATTTTGAAACATCGCTACCACTAGAGATAAACAACCAGCATAGTATCGTAATCGTTGCTTCTGAACTAGATCCATCCTCTGAAAGGATTGTTCAATACTTAGCAGATGAATACAATGTAAACATTAACTGCGTCTTCTTTGATTTTTTCAAAGACAATTCACAAGAAATGCTTGGCCGCTCATGGCTTATGGATCCTGAAGCAGTAGAAGATAAAGTATCAGCAAAGAAGAAGGCCCCTTGGTCTGGTATTTATTACGTAAATGTAGGCGATGGTATTCATCGGAGTTGGGAAGATTGCAAAACATATGGTTTTATAAGTGCAGGGCAACATCCTCGTTATAGCGGTCATATGAAGAAGCTACAAGTTGGAGATAAAGTGCTCGCTTACTTAAAAGGTCGAGGATATGTAGGATACGGCATCGTAACTTCAGAAGCTGTAATGGTTAAGGACTTTGAATGGACATCTGGAAAAAAACTTTTAGCTGAGCCTCTCAAACAGCCAAACATCGCAAATAACTTAAATGATTCTAACAATGCAGATTGGACAGTCGGGATTAAATGGATTGAATCATTAGATGCCAACCAAGCATTAACGCAGCCGGGTATATTTGCTAACCAAAATATTGTCTGCAAACTACGAGATAAATCAACGTTAGAATTTTTAGGTATCAAATTTAAGTTAGATTAGCCTCATGTATGACAAAGAGCCGCTGGAGGGCGGCTCTTTTATCGTTATTTCAAGTTACTTATGTAAAAAGTCAACTATCAAAAGAATAGAAAAAGAGGCTTCCCAAAAGTTCAAAGAACTAATGGAAAACCTCTACTTTTAAGCTATATCACGGTTCAATGTTACCCCTTAATGGAGTATTGAAGACAAGGCCCCTATAAAATCAAGGGATTTAAGCAATGATTACATCATGCCGCCCGTAAGGTGAGAGTGTGTAACATCTTTAACGAGATTTTATCGTTTTCCGCTTGATTGCGTTAACAAATTGTTAGCATGTCTTTCCTTACAAACATTCTTCATTTTCCCTTTCGAACTTACCAAATAAAGTTTCCAAATAAACTTTATGCGAATGCCAATTAAAAATTAAAATCCATTTTCTACCAACCATTTCATAATGCTTTCTTCTCTTTTCTTAATATCGTTATGCTGGTTATCGTATTTACTCATTTTCTTCTGTGCAACAAGATTTCCATCTACCATAAACAATACTCTTTCGGTTTTTGCTGCCACCTTTGCATCATGCGTCACGAGCATGATGGTTGTCCCTTCATTATTAATCTCTGCCAGAATAGACATAATGTCTGCTGACGATTTGGAATCTAATGCTTCGGTCGGTTCGTCTCCAAAAATGATATCCGGATCATTTTGTCAATGCTCTAGAGATGGCGACTCTCTGCAGCTGGCCGCCAGAGCCTTGAGTGATCGTATTATCTGCAAGCTTTTCAATTCCTGTCATTTCCATCAGTTTTTTTGCTTTTTGATACACCGCATTTTTATCCGCTTCTTTTGATACAAGAGCAGGAAACATAACATTGTCAATCAATGACAGATTTTTTAAGAGTTTATCAAATTTATTCATCTCAAATTCATGAACGGTTATTGAGAAATGACTGTTTCTTTTGTCACTTTCTATCACTGCCAGTTTGTGTGAAAGACTCCTGCTAAATCACGTCGTTCATAGGTATGTGCTCCAAAATAATCACGTTGTGCTTGCAAAAGGTTAGCATTTGAGATGCCTTTTCGATAACTATCGTAATAAGTGAGTGAAGCGCTTAAACATGGAAACGAGATACCGGAGTTTATTCCCTCACAGACAACCTTTCGCAATCCTACCTGGTAATCCGTAACCTTTTCGGCAAAATATGGTGATACTAATAAATTAGCCAGATTCGGCTGCTCTTGATAGGCTTCGCTAATGACGTTTAAAAATTCTGCACGAATGATGCAGCCACCACGGAAAATCAGCGCAATATCCTTTAAAGGCAAATCCCAGCCGTAAAGTTCAGAAGTCATTTTATATTGAGTAAAACCTTGCGCGTATGCACAAACTTTCCCCATATATAATGCTTGTCTAATATAGTCAATCCACTCATTTTTATCTAATTTTTGCTGATCGTTCTCAGGGCCTGTTAGAATATGTTCTGCATTGACCCGTTCTTCTTTTAAAGCGGAAATGTAACGAGCAAACAAAGACTCTGTAATAATCGATGCTGGTATTCCGTTATCAATAGCTTGCATGCTGGTCCATTTACCTGTGCCTTTTTGTCCTGCTTTATCCAGAATCACATCGATCAAGGGTAAGCCCGTTACTTCATCTTTTTTCCTTAAAATTTCGGCTGTGATTTCGATTAAATAACTTTTCAGTTCGCCTTGATTCCATGTTTCAAATATGTCAGCAATTTCATTAACTTCTAAATGCAACTTTTCTCTTAAAAACGTATAAGCTTCGGCGATTAATTGCATATCTGCATACTCAATCCCGTTATGTACCATTTTTACAAAATGACCTGCTCCTTTTGGACCGATATAGGTACAGCAAGGGTCATCATTTACTTTGGCTGCGATTTTTGTCAGAATTGGAGCTACTTTTTCATAGGCGTCTTTATCTCCACCTGGCATGATTGAAGGTCCTTTTAACGCCCCGACTTCTCCACCAGAAATACCAATTCCTAAGTAACTGATTCCTTTAGATTTCAATTCATCATATCTGCGTTCAGTATCTTCGTAATGGGAGTTGCCGCCGTCCATGATAATATCGCCTGATTCAAGATGAGGAAGTAATGAATTGATCACCGAGTCGATCGGTTTACCCGCAGTCACCATTAGAAAAATCTTTCTTGGAGTTTCCAGTGACTGAACAAAGTCTTGGATTTCGTAATACGGATGGAGCGGCTGACTGTCCAAATTAGCAACAAGCTGATCCGTTAAATCTCTTGTGTAGTTATAGACAGCTACTTGTTCCCCCTTACTAGCCATATTTAAAGCGATATTACTGCCCATGACCCCTAAACCAATGACACCAATTGTATTGAACATTTAATTCTGCTCCTTTTATGTAAGAATAATAGGCAGTAAATCCCTACTATAAGTGGGGGATTTACTGCCGGGAAAAGCCTATACAAATAAGCTTAGTAATAGAATAAACCCTAATCCAGCTACTGAAATAATCGTCTCAAGCAAGGTCCATGTTGCAAATGTTTCTTTCATGCTTAAACCAAAATACTCTTTAAACATCCAGAAACCAGCATCGTTAACGTGTGAAGCGATTAAACTTCCCGCTCCTGTAGCAAGTACAACTAGAGCAAGGTTAACGTCCGTCTGACCTAACATCGGAATTACTAAACCAGCTGTCGTTAAGGCAGCAACGGTAGCAGATCCTAAGGAAATACGCAGGATTGCCGCGATGATCCAGGCAAGCAGGATTGGTGATAATGATGTTCCTTTGAATAATTCAGCTACATAGTCACCTACACCGCCGTCGATCAATACTTGCTTGAAGGCTCCGCCGCCCCCTATGATTAAGAGCATCATTCCGATATGCAAGATTGCTGAGGTACAAGATTCCATAATATCTTTCATTGGAATCTTTCTTGCTAATCCCATTGAATAGACCGCAAATAATAAGGAAAGCAACATGGCAGTACCGGCTTCACCAATAAAACGGATAGCTGCTAGTAGACCATTATCTTCAAATCCCATTGTTTTTTGCATCAAAGTGATGATCGTAGCAATTGACATTAATATAACCGGAAGTAAGGCAGTAAATACACTGATCCCAAATCCAGGTGTTTCTTCAAGTTTAAATGATTTTTGTTCTCCTAAAGAGGCAATGCTGCCTGTTTTCGTAAATGAGTCAGGTACTAACCTTTTAGCTATCTTCGTGAATACTGGTCCAGCTAAAATAACGGTTGGTACCGCAATGATGAAGCCGTACAGTAAAACCTGACCAATGTCTGCACCATATTCACCAGCGATAACGGTTGGTCCCGGGTGCGGCGGTAAGAAACCGTGTGTTACGGATAATGCCGCTACCATTGGAATACCAAGATATAATATCGAAACTTTTAATTCTCTTGAAATCGCAAATACGATTGGAATTAATAATACTAATCCCACTTCAAAAAATAACGCGATACCGATAATAAATGATGCTGCTACGACTGCCCATTGAATATTCTTTTCACCGAACTTTTTAACAAGGGTCATGGCAATGCGCTGCGCGCCGCCTGAATCTGCGATTAACTTACCCAACATCGCTCCAAGTCCAAAGATTAACGCTAAGTGACCAAGTGTTCCGCCTAATCCTGCTTCAATGGTTTTGACAATTCCATCAAGTGGCATCCCAAGTGCTAAAGCCACTCCAAACGACACAATGATTAAGGAAATAAAGGTGTTTAATTTTAAGCCCATTATTAAAATTAATAAAGCGACAATTCCTAAAGCGACAATAACTAATGGCATTGTAATTCCTCCATGTCTTTACTTTGCAGCATTTATTAAGTTTCTTTGATAATTCGCAACCTGTGTATATTCGTTTTCCAATACCCTTGATAGGTTAATAAAAATCGGCAGTAGTTGCCTATATTCTTTTACAGAATCAGCTATCGGTGTGTGCTTGTGGGTATTGCCTATCATTTCTGAAACTACTTCGAAGGACTCAATTTCCCCTGTGGCATATAATCCCAATATACAAGCACCCAGGCAGGAACTTTCGTAGCTTTCCGGAACCACGACTTCCGATTCGAAAATATCGGACATCATTTGCCGCCAAACAGCCGACCTAGCGAAGCCACCCGTAGCTTGAATTCGGGTCACGGGACCGTCCATGCATTCGGTTAAGGCTAAAAATACGGTATATAAATTGTAAATGACTCCCTCTAAAGCCGCTCGAATCATATGTTCTTTCTTATGCGACAGTGTTAATCCGAAAAATGAACCCCGTACGTCCGGATTCCATAATGGTGCACGTTCACCAGCAAGATATGGATGGAATAACAATCCATCAGCCCCTGGTCTTACACGTTCGGCAATCTTGGTTAAAACTTCATAAGCGTCGATTCCGAGTCTTTTAGCTGTTTCTACCTCGGATGAAGCAAATTCATCGCGAATCCAGCGAAGGACCATCCCGCCATTGTTTACCGGCCCGCCAATCACCCAATGCTTTTCCGTTAAGGCATAGCAAAAGATTCTTCCTTTTTCGTCTGTTTTCGGCTCGTCAATAATCGTCCGAATCGCACCGCTTGTCCCAATCGTGACAGCGATTTCACCTTTCCGGATAGCGTTTACACCTAGATTTGAAAGAACACCATCACTTGCCCCAATGACAAAAGGGGTTTTTGGATCAATCCCAATCTGTTTGGCTAAATCCGGATCACAGTTGTTAAAAATCTTTGTTGTTGGTACGAGCTCAGATAATTGACCACGCGTTATTCCAGCAATTCTTAGGGCTTCCTCATCCCAATCCAAATTTTTGAGATTCAACATGCCCATAGATGACGCAAGGGAATAATCGACAACATATTGATCAATGAACTTTTTAAAGATATATTCTTTAATCCCGATGTACTTTTTAACATTGGTTGCAATCTCTGGGCATTCATTCACAATCCAGGTGATCTTGGATAATGGTGACATCGGGTGTATAGGTGTTCCGGTCCGTTTGTAAACTTCATGCCCATCTAATTCATCTTTTATTTTATGGGCCCAAGCTTCACTGCGATTATCTGCCCAAGTGATACAAGGGGTTAGCGGCTGGTCATTTTCATCCATAGCTATAACACTATGCATCGCACTGCTAAATGAAATAAATGATATCTTTTTATCTGAATGCTGTTTCGTTATATTTGAAAAGGCTTTCAAAACAGCCTGAAAAATCTCCTCAGGGTCTTGTTCCGCCGTTGACATATCAGGTGTGTAAAGAGGATAACCAATATTCTCTTGCTGAATGACATCGCCTTTTTTCGTAAATAATACAGCTTTTGTACTTGTTGTACCGATGTCTACGCCTAACATATAGCTAGTCATTTTCTTGTTCGACCCCTTTTGAAAGCATCTGTTGGGACATCCATAAGTCTTCAACTTTCTCTTGAACATCATCAAAATTTACATGTAACGACTTAATCATAAGGTCTCGATCTTTTGTTTTGATCGCATCAATATAAAGTTGATGATTATTTATGATCCGTGTAAAGTCTTCATACTTTTCTTTAAAACGACAACGCATGGATAGAAGAATCAAACTTTCCATCACAGATTTTAAATTATCCCAGATCATCAGGATATAGGAATGATTAATGGACTGAATAATTGTTTCGTGGAATAGGACATCCTGATAGGAAAACTCATCAGCATCTCGGTATTTCATGGAAATTTTCATCATTTCCAGTATTTTACTAAGTTCCATTGCTAATTCATTCGTGTCCATCCTTACTAGCCGTTCAAATACAAACGTCTCTATGAGTAAACGCACATCATAAATTTCTGCATATTCTTTTTCTGTTAAACCAATGACAACCGCACCCATTCTTTCTAATCGGATGATATTTTCAGATGCCAGTATTTTTAAAGCTTCACGAATGGGTGAGCGGCTAACACCGAAATCAGCAGCTAATTTATTTTCGGATAGGATGGTACCGCTTTCAATCATACCCGAAATAATACGCATTCTAAGCTCGGATGTTACACGATCACCAGCTGAAGCTTTTGAAAGCCATTTTACAGGATAAAGAAATTCCTTTGATTCGACCATAAATTCACCTTCTAATAGAGTTCAAGTACACTTGTATACAAGTATTATAATCAAAAATATTAATAATGCAAGCGCTTTTTTTTTGAATTTAACTAGATTCTCGTTAATATAAGTCAAAGTTTATTGGGGAGTTTAGAAGGTTCTAGTGCAAAAATAAGAAATAGAAACATAGAATGGTAATATCCTGCTAACTTTGGGATTAAGCAGCTACTCCGAACAACTTATGAATGAATTCAACCTCATTTTGGGCAGACTTTTTCTGTTGATGAGGTTGATTTTTTTAAACCATACGCTTACTTCAATACCACTCAAAATATAGGTGGCTGTTCGAAACGATTTCATTCCCAACATGGAATTTTGTCTTTACTGACAACAAATAAGAGAAGGCCTCCCATCAGTAAACTGTGAGAGGCCTTCAACTTTAAAGATATTCACATGTTAGGTGAGCATTCATTCTGAATCCTCGTTAAACCCCTCTAAGGGATTTAAGCGATGATTACATCATGCCGCCCATTCCGCCCATTCCGCCCATATCAGGCATGCCCATGCCGCCTGCGCCAGCAGGTTCTGGTTTGTCAGCAACAACAGCTTCTGTTGTTAAGAACATTGCTGCTACAGAACCAGCGTTTTGTAGAGCTGAACGAGTTACTTTAGTAGGATCGACGATACCGGATTCGATCATGTTCACCCATTGTCCTGTAGCTGCATTGAAGCCAGTACCAACTGCTTCGCCTTTAAGGCGCTCTACGATTACAGAGCCTTCAAGTCCAGCATTGTGAGCGATTTGACGAACAGGCTCTTCGATAGCACGAAGAACGATTTTCACGCCTGTTGCTACGTCGCCTTCCGCTTGAATTTCAGCGATTTTATTGTATACGTTAAGAAGTGCTGTACCACCACCGGCTACGATACCTTCTTCAACAGCGGCACGAGTGGAGTTCAATGCATCTTCAATACGAAGTTTACGTTCTTTTAATTCCGTTTCAGTAGCTGCACCAACTTTGATTACTGCTACACCGCCAGCTAATTTAGCAAGGCGTTCTTGTAATTTTTCACGGTCGAATTCAGAAGTTGTTTCTTCTAATTGAACACGGATTTGGTTTACACGAGCTTGAATTTGAGCTGTATCTCCAGAACCTTCAACGATTGTTGTGTTTTCTTTTGTAACAACCACTTTAGACGCACGTCCTAAAGATTCGATTGTTGCAGATTTAAGATCAAGTCCGATTTCTTCAGTGATTACTTCGCCGCCTGTAAGAGCTGCGATGTCTTCAAGCATTGCTTTACGACGGTCACCGAATCCAGGAGCTTTAACCGCAACTGCATTGAATGTTCCACGAAGTTTGTTCACAACAAGAGTTGCAAGCGCTTCGCCTTCTACATCTTCAGCAATCAATAATAGTGGTTTCCCTTGTTGAACAACTTGCTCAAGTACAGGAAGGATTTCTTGGATATTCGTTACTTTTTTATCCGTGATTAAGATATATGGATTGTCTAAAACAGCTTCCATTTTATCTGAATCTGTAACCATATAAGGAGAAGCATATCCACGATCGAACTGCATACCTTCTACAACGTCCAATTCAGTTGTGAAACCTTTAGACTCTTCGATTGTGATGACGCCGTCGTTACCAACACGTTCCATAGCTTCAGCAATCAGTTGACCCACTTCTTCATCAGCTGAAGAGATAGCAGCAACTTGTGCAATCGATTCTTTGTTTTCAACAGGTTGAGAAATAGCTTTTAATTCTGCAATTGCAGTATTAACCGCTTTTTCGATTCCTTTACGGATACCCATTGGGTTTGCACCAGCTGTTACGTTTTTAAGACCTTCACGAATCATCGCTTGCGCTAGAACCGTTGCAGTAGTTGTACCGTCACCAGCTACGTCGTTTGTTTTGCTTGCTACTTCAGCAACCAATTTCGCACCCATGTTTTCGAATGCATCTTCCAATTCAATTTCTTTAGCGATCGTCACACCGTCATTTGTGATAAGCGGTGAACCGAATTTTTTCTCAAGAACCACGTTACGACCTTTTGGTCCAAGCGTTACTTTAACTGCATCTGCAAGTGCGTCCACACCACGAAGCATGGAGCGGCGAGCTTCTTCACTAAATTTAATTTCTTTAGCCATTTATAAGTACCTCCCTAAAATTTTAAGAAAATTTTCGTTCAGTTAAGTATGATGTATAATTAGCCGATAACAGCTAGAATGTCGCTTTCACGTAAAATTAAGTATTCAGTATCTTCGTATTTAACTTCAGTACCTGCATATTTTGAGAAGATAATTAGATCGCCTTGGGCAACCTCTAAAGCAACACGTTCGCCATTTTCAAGGACACGGCCAGTACCAACAGCTACTACCTTACCTTCTTGTGGCTTTTCTTTTGCAGTATCAGGAAGAACAATACCGCTTGCAGTTTTTTCTTCAGATTGAACTAGTTCAATAATAACGCGATCACCTAATGGTTTTAACAAGTGAAACAACCTCCTCATATTCTCTTGATAATTTGTTTCATGATTATTAGCACTCTTCACTATCGAGTGCTAACACATTTATAATATTAAATAAACCGAGCCTTTTTTGCAAGTATCTTATCGAAAATTTTTTATTAATTTCTGATAAATTACGGGTATACTACTTTAGCATAATGATTCTTTTAACAAAGGAACTGAAATGTTTTGTTAGGGGTACCTTTAAGTGGTGTTCTGTCTCATTATTTGATACCATTTTGGAGTATGCGTTTATAGATTGTCCCCATATCAGAAACGTTCTAAGCGGAATGGGTGACTAAATAAAAGGAGTTTTCATCTTTGAAAAAAGAATATTGGTTCGTCATCATCACTTACATTGCTATGCATTTATCCACTATTGTTGGGGTGCCCCTTTTCATGCTGATTGGGTCTTCAACTGGAATGCCTGCTGATGAACTCCAAGTGAAGTCTGCAGCATACTGGATCGTATTCAGCTTTCTCGTCGCTCTATCCTTGGTCCTGTTGTTAATGAGAAAAGATATGAAGGAAAAGATGGACAGAAGCACTTCAGCTTCCATTCCCACGTCTATATTATGGGCATTTGCGGGAGTGTTCCTCGCTCTTTTTGCGCAAAGCATTGCTGGATACATTGAACAGATGCTCGGGGTAAAGACTGAATCTGAAAATACACAGCAGCTCATTTCACTCATTTACCAAGTTCCCATAGTCATTTTCGTCACTTCAGTTATTGGACCTATATTGGAAGAAATCATTTTTCGGAAAATCATTTTCGGATCACTTCATAAACGCTTTAACTTCTTTATTTCAGCTTTACTCAGTTCAGTTATTTTTGGCTTGGCGCATGGTGAACTCGAACATCTTCTTTTATATTCGGCAATGGGCTTTACCTTTGCTTTTCTTTATGCGCAAACGGGCCGCATCCTCGTTTCCATAAGTGCACATATTGCGATGAATACGCTTGTTATCATCTTTCAAGTTGTATATCGGGAAGATATTGAGAAGATGCTAGATACTGCACAGGCCTTCATCGGAGGTTTATTATGAAACGTCAATCACCATTATTCATGGGTATCATCTATGCAGGCTTAGGAGCTCTTTTTACCGCTATCGCGATTCAAACCGTCAGTTCTTCGGGATGGGGAATCTTTGCCTACATACTTGTACTAATTGCGACTCTAGACTTTGGATCGGGATTACGCATGATCATGCTTCACTTCAAGATTAAAGCCGCCCAAAAAAATAAGAAAAAATAAAAAAACGCTGCGAAGATGCAGCGTTTTTTTCATTCCTCCAATGCAGCTTCTTCCACTACAGGATAATGTTTCAGAAAGTAGATGAGCGACTGAAGCTCCACGGCCAGGTCAATGTGGTGAACCCTTATGGATGGGGGTACCGTCAGCCGTGCAGGTGTGAAATTCAATATTCCCTTTATATCAGCTTTGACTAGACGATCGGTTATCGTCTGTGCTACCTGAGCAGGTACTGTCAAAATAGCCGCAGTGATATTATTTTCCTGCAATAGTGTATCGATTTGATCCATATGATAGATTGGCACATCAGCTATTCGCTTGCCGACCTTATCTTCAGAAACTTCAAATGCCATTTCAATCTTCGTATTATTGTTTTTCATGAAATTGTAATTTAAAAAAGCGGTCCCTAAATTTCCCACTCCGATTAAAGCGACTTTTGTCAGTTCATCTTGATCTAATGTTTTTCTAAAGAAGGATAATAAATAATTGACATTGTAGCCGTATCCTTTTTTTCCAAGCGCTCCAAAGTAGGAAAAATCACGGCGAATGGTAGCAGAATCCACCTTTACAGCTTCGCTTAGCTCTGCCGAGGAAACTCTTTGTTTGCCTGAGGAATGTAAGTTCTTTAAAAATCGATAATACAATGGCAACCTTTTGGCTGTTGCCTGCGGTATCTTTGGGTCATGGTTCATCATTCTTCCCCGCCTTCACACATGCTTTTCAACTTAATCTCTATCTGTTTGATTTACTTGTCTCTTATAATCGTTACTAGACACTCCGCCTGTTTTCTCTACTAAGAATGTAGGCCCGATTACCATTCCCTTATCAATGGCCTTACACATGTCATAAATAGTCAAGGCAGTTACGGATGCAGCTGTTAACGCTTCCATTTCCACACCTGTACTCCCTTTTGTCTTAGCTTCTGTTTCAATCCTAAGCCTATATCCTTCATCTTCTTTTTCCCATTCAAAGGCTATATTGACCCCTTGCAGAGCAATAGGGTGGCACATTGGAATTATATTGGATGTATTTTTGCTAGCCATGATTCCTGCAACCTGTGCAACGGCCAGTACATCACCTTTTTTCATTTTCTGGTTCGTGACCAACTCATATATTTCATCGTTCAATAAAATGCTCGATTGAGCTATTGCCGTCCGGGAAGTTTCAGGTTTAGCACTCACATCAACCATTTTGGCCCGGCCTTGTTCATTAAAATGCGTTAAGTCTCCCATTTAAGTAACCCCTCCTAAATCATACACTATTATTCCACTTTATGTAACAGCTTGTTTTTGCTTGGAACCAAGCTGTTGCCGATAATAACTATAATACGTTACACTAACAATAATCAATTGAGGTGAAATCTATGATTTTATTACAAATCAATCAACTATCGAAATATTATGGAGCTGAACTTATTTTATCAAATATGAAGCTCGAAGTTCAAAATAAGGATAGAATTGCACTTGTCGGCCGAAATGGCGCTGGAAAATCTACTCTGCTAAAAATCATAGCCGGGCAGCTTTCCCATGATGGCGGTGAAATAATCAAACCAAAAGGCGTCACCATCGGATATATGGCACAGGATACGGGACTGGAATCGGAACTAACCATTTGGGATGAAATGCTGACTGTATTCAAGGACCTTTTAGAACAAGAAAAGGAGCTGCGTCGCCTTGAGGCTGATATGGCCAGACCTGACATCTTTGAAAATGAAGCTATCTACCAAAAAGTATTAAATGAATATGACACTTTGATGGTAGCTTTCAAAGAGAAGGGCGGTTATCAATATGAAGCGGATATCCGTTCCGTATTACATGGACTTCAGTTTGCTGACTTTGACTATTCTACCCTAATTTCCACTCTAAGCGGTGGGCAAAAAACAAGGCTTGCTTTAGGGAAGCTGCTTTTAAGGAAACCGGATATATTGATTCTGGATGAGCCGACGAACCATTTGGATATCGAAACCCTCTCCTGGCTTGAACAATATTTACAAGGCTACCAAGGAGCTGTCCTTATTGTTTCCCATGACCGCTATTTTCTAGATAAAGTTGTAAACCAGGTATATGAAATTACCCGGAATAACATGAAAAAGTACTATGGCAATTATAGTTCTTACCTAGAGGGAAAAGCGGAAGATTATGAGCGGGATATGAAGCTGTTCGAGAAACAACAAGGGGAAATCGAAAAGCTTCGCGACTTTGTCCAACGCAATATCACAAGGGCTTCCACCACGAAAAGAGCACAAAGCCGACGCAAACAGCTCGAAAAGATGGATGTATTGGACAAGCCGCAAGGTGATGAAAAGTCCGCTAATTTTTCATTTCAGATTGAAAGGCAAAGTGGAAATGAAGTGCTTCACCTTCAGGATTTGGCTATCGGTTACGAAGGGGAAACGGTATCAAAAAATATAAATTCCCGGATGACAAAAGGAGAGAGCATAGCTCTTGTTGGCCCAAATGGCGTTGGAAAATCAACGTTATTGAAAACGATCATCTCTAAGCTGCCTGCACTTTCTGGGAATTTCCGTTTTGGAACGAACGTCGAAGTCAGCTACTACGATCAGGAACAGGCAAACCTTGTCTCCAATAAACGTGTACTCAATGAATTATGGGATGACTATCCCCTTAAACCGGAAAAGGACATACGGACCGTACTCGGTAATTTCCTTTTTAGTGGGGACGATGTTTTAAAAACCGTTTCCACACTAAGCGGCGGCGAAAAGGCCAGGCTAGCTCTAGCCAAAATGATGATGGAAAAAGGGAATTTTTTAATTCTTGATGAACCAACAAACCATTTGGACCTCGACAGTAAATTGGTGCTTGAAAACGCCTTGATCGATTATCCGGGAACCATACTTTTCGTCTCACATGACCGCTATTTCATAAATCGGATAGCAACGAAAGTGATCGAGCTCTCCAAAGACGGAAACGAAGAATTCCTCGGTGATTATGATTACTACGTAGAGAAGAAACAGGAGCAAGCTGAAATCAAAGCACTTGAACAGGAAAATCAAGCGAAAACCTTAGATGTAGCCGTAGAAAAAACAAATTATAAAATCGATAAGGAAGCAAAAAAAGCTGAACGCCAGCGAAAACGGCGCATTGAGGAAATCGAGGCGGCCATGGAGCTCCTTGAAACCGAAATAAACGAATACAATGAACACCTTTGTGACCCAAATGTTTTCCAGGACCATGAGAAAGTAATGGAAGTCCAAACAAAGCTTGATAAAGCACAGGAAAAATTAGACCTGCTTCTCGAAGAATGGGCTGAACTGGAAGAATGACAATTGACCGAGTCAAATGACTCGGTCTTTTCTTTTTCCAGTTAAAATGCCCCTAAAAGTTATCCACAAAATTGTTAACAAATTACTTACCGTTTACTAGCCATTAATTTGAGTTATACACATAATCCACAGAAACATATCCACTTATCCACAAAATCCCCATTTATACACATGCAGTTTGATTATCGAATAAACTTTATCCACAGAATATTCTATTTTTTTATTAAACACGATAAAAAGACAGGTACCCGAAGTTAAGGTCCTGTCTTCACGTCAATTAAAATGCTTCTATATCCAATCCGGGATTTCCGTTCAAATCCAATCCGGAGCGTTTACCTTTTTCAAACATGACACTGCCGGCAGCACCGATCATGGCCGCATTGTCCGTACACAGATAGAGGGGCGGAATGGATATATCCATAGGTAAATCCTTAAAAGCTTCCGTTAATGCTCCCCTCAGGCCTTTATTTGCCGCAACTCCTCCAGCGAGCAATACCTGTTTCACATTATATTCCTTGGCAGCCTTAACAGCCTTTATTACAAGGACTTCTATCACGCTTGCTTGGAAACTTGCCGCCAAATCTTTAGGTTCAATTTTTTCCCCGCGCTGTTCTGCATTATGCAAAGTGTTGATAACAGCTGATTTCAAACCGCTGAAAGAAAAGTCATAGCTGCCATCCAACCATGCCCGAGGCAGTTTCAAAGTAGGTGAACCTTCTTGTGCAAGTCTATCGATATGAGGGCCACCAGGATAAGGGAGCCCCAAGGTTCGAGCCACTTTATCATACGCCTCTCCTGCTGCATCATCCCGCGTCTCCCCTATCACCTTGAAAGAACCCGGTTCTTCCAAAAGAACCAATTCAGTATGCCCCCCCGAAACGACCAAAGAAAGGGCAGGATATTGGATCTCCTGAATAAGTCTATTTGCATAGATATGGCCCGCTATATGATGCGTACCTACAATCGGGATTCCATGTGCAAAAGCTACAGCCTTAGCCGCATTAACGCCTATTAATAGTGCCCCTACAAGTCCAGGGCCTTCTGTAACGGCAATGGCATCCAAATCTTCATATGTCACACCTGCCTGAAGCAGCGCCTCTTCAAGAACAATCGTAATTTGCTCTACATGGTGACGGGAAGCTATTTCGGGGACGACTCCGCCAAAACGTTTATGGCTTTCTATTTGTGAAGCCACGACATTGCTCAGTATCTCTGTTCCATTTTTTATGACAGCTGCCGCAGTTTCGTCGCAGCTCGTTTCAATTCCTAATATAAGTTGATTAGTTTTCATGAAAAATTCACCCACATAACATAAGCATCTTCTTGATTATCTGTATAATAATTTTTTCGGATTCCACCCTTTTGGAAACCTAGTTTTTCATAAAGTGAAATGGCTACTGCATTGCTGAGACGGACTTCAAGCGTCATCCTCACCACACCCATTGCAATGGAGATTTCAATCATCTTCCTGAGCAAAGCTTCTCCAAGCTTTTGCCCTCGGTATTCAGGTAAAATTGCAATATTGGTAATGTGCGATTCATCAATGACAATCCATGCGCCGCAATAACCAGCTATTTTCCCCTCATCCTCTATCACCATATATACAGCATATTGATTATGATTCAATTCATTAAAAAAAGCTTCCCGGCTCCAAGGCAAAGTAAAGGATTGTTTTTCCACGTTAAGCACTTGGTCGATATCTTCCGTTTTCATCTTTCGGAACGTCAATGTTTTACTCATAATAATCGGTCGCTTTCCTTTTTATTTCCCCTGCTGTTCAAGCCACTTAGCTTCTGCTTCAGCCATGCGAATATAATTCGGTACAAACTGGTGAACATCCACTTCAGTCTTGTTAAGACCAATGAAAGCCAGTTCGCTTGGTCTTGAGTTAAACGACTGTACCGGAGCAAATACTGCTAAATTGCCTAACGCTTCCGTAATCGCATCCCGATGGATGTCAACATCTTGACCAACAAATAAAACAGGACGATTTAATTCCTTCAATCGCATCGCCCACTCAGAGGATAGAATATTACAATCTTCCATGACTGTTTTTAACAGACCGTTTTTCATTTCATATAATCCAGTATAAATCTGCCCTCTTCTTGCATCGAACAAGGGAGATATCAACCCGTTAAAATAACGTCCATTTGCTGCTAAAGCTTCTAAACTGGAAACACCTGATAACGGAATCTGAAGCGTCCAGGCCAAGGTTTTCGCAATCGTCACACCAATCCTGACGCCTGTATAAGAGCCTGGACCTTGAGCGACCACTATCTTAGTCAATTCCTTCGGATTAGTATCACAATCCCTTAACAGCGTCTCAATTGCTGGCATTACCCGCACCGAATGGTTTTTCTTTAGGTTCGTCGTATACTCACCAATTACTTGACTCCCATTTATCAGTGCAATCCCTAATGTAAAATTCGAAGTATCTATAGCTAAAACCTTCATCAAATAATCTCCTTACATAACGTTACATATCGTTCGCCTTTAGCTTCTAAGACAATACGCCGGCTTGTATCACTAAGACGATAAATATAAATGGTCAAGATTTCATCAGGAAGGTGATCCTTTATTAAATGGGCCCATTCAACGACTGTCACACCATCACCATCAAAATATTCGTCAAAGCCTAAATCTTCTTCTGATTCACTTACCCGATATACATCCATATGATATAAAGGCAATCGCCCCATGTATTCCTTTATTATCGTAAAGGTAGGGCTATTTACTACTCTAGTAACACCTAATCCTTTAGCTAGCCCTTTTGTGAATGCCGTTTTCCCTGCACCCAGGTCACCTTCTAAAGCGAGTACATCTCCACTCGAAAGTTTTTGTGCCAATTTATGCGCAAATTGCGCTGTTTCTTCCTCATCCTGAGAAATCCATTCAAAATGTTGCATATATCAATCACCTCTATAGTTCATGTCGAGAACCATAAACACAGTATTATGGAACAAAAACCATTCTATATGTAGTTTACCTTGTTTCAAAAGAAGAAACAAATAAGTTAGGGACATAATTATTTGACTTTCGGATAAAACAAAAAAACGAAACCTAAGTTTCGTTTTTTTTTATGATTGCGGGGACAGGATTTGAACCTGCGACCTTCGGGTTATGAGCCCGACGAGCTACCGGACTGCTC
This sequence comes from Peribacillus sp. NPDC006672, assembly GCF_050274955.1. NCBI lineage: Bacteria > Bacillati > Bacillota > Bacilli > Caryophanales > Bacillaceae > Peribacillus > Peribacillus sp. NPDC006672. Next base: position 332 of record NZ_JBNNOR010000032.1, on the reverse strand, counting down.
CACCCCGCGACGGTATAAATGCTACTTATATAAATTAAGTATTCCCATTTTCTCAAAAAGGATACAAAGATTATAGCTTGGCGGCGTCCTACTCTCACAGGGGGAAACCCCCAACTACCATTGGCGCTGAAGAGCTTAACTGCCGTGTTCGGAATGGGAACGGGTGTGACCTCTTCGCTATCGCCACCAAACATTTAATCTTTTTAACACATTTATAATCATAACATGTATGAAGTCAAAATGCAAGAAGAAATTTTCATTCCTTCAAAACTAGATAATAAGAAGGTATTTCATTTTTTAAAAAGCGTTGGTTAAGTCCTCGATCTATTAGT
>NZ_JBNNOR010000031.1:0-35072 GCF_050274955.1 Peribacillus sp. NPDC006672 | reverse complement strand
ACGCCGCCAGCGTTCGTCCTGAGCCAGGATCAAACTCTCCGAAGAAATGTTTGACTTGCTCATTTTGCTTTTTTAATAGTGTGTGCTCACTTAAATTTAACGTTGGCGCTTTGTTTTGTTCAGTTTTCAAAGAGCAATAATGGAGCGGGTGAAGAGAATCGAACTCTCATCATCAGCTTGGAAGGCTGAGGTTTTACCACTAAACTACACCCGCATTTAATTTTAAAGTATTTTCAGAAAGAATGGTCGGGAAGACAGGATTCGAACCTGCGACCCCTTGGTCCCAAACCAAGTGCTCTACCAAGCTGAGCTACTTCCCGTAAAATATGGTGCGCCCGGCGGGAGTCGAACCTACAACCTTCTGATTCGTAGTCAGATGCTCTATCCAATTGAGCTACGGGCGCTAATTTCTATGATGTTATTGGTGCGGCCGAGAGGATTTGAACCTCCACGGGGTTTCCCCCACTAGGCCCTCAACCTAGCGCGTCTGCCATTCCGCCACGACCGCGAAAGCGACTTTGTAAGTTTAACACCTTTTCAACTCGTTGTCAAGAAGAAAAATATCAGTGCGGGTGAAGGGACTTGAACCCCCACGCCTTGCGGCGCCAGATCCTAAGTCTGGTGCGTCTGCCAATTCCGCCACACCCGCGAAAAGAAATGGTGAGCCATGAAGGATTCGAACCTTCGACCCTCTGATTAAAAGTCAGATGCTCTACCAACTGAGCTAATGGCTCTAAATAAAATGGCTGGGCTAGAAGGGATCGAACCTTCGCATGACGGAATCAAAATCCGTTGCCTTACCGCTTGGCTATAGCCCAACAATCAAATACTTTTTAACGACTAGGTTAATATTATATCATCATAACATTACTTTAGCAAGTATTTTTTAAAAAAATGGCGGTCCCGACGGGAATCGAACCCGCGATCTCCTGCGTGACAGGCAGGCATGTTAACCGCTACACCACGGGACCAGTATTATAATCATGTGAATAAAGTGACCCATACGGGATTCGAACCCGTGTTACCGCCGTGAAAGGGCGGTGTCTTAACCGCTTGACCAATGGGCCTTGATAAAATATGTAACTGGCGGAGAAGGAGGGATTTGAACCCTCGCGCCGCTTACGCGACCTACACCCTTAGCAGGGGCGCCTCTTCAGCCTCTTGAGTACTTCCCCAAAAAAATGGCTCCGCAGGTAGGACTCGAACCTACGACCGTTCGGTTAACAGCCGAATGCTCTACCACTGAGCTACTGCGGAATAATGAAAATTGGGTTCCTTTTTCATGCTCAAGGACCTTAGTGGTTGTCGTGAAGAACAAGTTGTTATCTTGTCGACTCTTATGATTATAAAGAGGTTACAACCTAAAGTCAAGAGTTCTTTTGTGTTTTTTTAAATTTTTGTTTTTCCCTCTTTAAACCCTTGGTAAATCAATGTTCCGCGACATTTACCACAAACGAAACGGGTAGTGTCGATTCGTTTTTTTCTTATATACACCTGCTGACAGTCTTCACATTTATATTGAATAGTATTCATCTTTCTCTTTACTTGGTTTGATGGTAGTGGCTCGCAAAATCTGGGAGCCCCCACTTTTTTGAGTAATTGCTTAAAGTCCGCATCACGATGCTGATATCCTTTTTTCTCGATGTGCAGATGATAATGGCACAATTCATGTTTTATGATACCAATCATTTCTCCCACACCGCGTTCATCAAGATACTTCTTATTAATTTCAATATTGTGTGAGCGCAGCAAGTATCGTCCTCCTGTAGTTCGAAGACGAGGGTTAAAAGTGGCTACATGTCTAAAGGCCTTTTTAAAGTCTTTCAACGAAATTTCTTCGACTAGTTTTTGCAATTGCAGATTATCCATTTCCCCCTCCCTTTCCTTGGTAACATGACAACCCATTATAACATAGACTAATAATACAATAGGAAACTAAGGGAGGAAAAGCTATGCCTAATTGGTTCCAGAATCAAATTCGTAAAGCCTTTTATGAAAAGGATTATTATCAAGTGAAGATGTTGAATCAATGTTGGTTTTTTTATCAAAAAAAGGAAAGTCTCCGATTATAGATTCAACTATGTTCGAAATATAACATACATTCGCTTCCCTAAAAAAAACCCCTTCTAATATAGAAGGAGCTTACCATAGGCTAGTTTTGATTCTTTGGCTCGAGCATAGTTAAAGATACCCTTTGCTTTTGAGAGTCGACCAGTTCTACCCAAACCGTTACAACATCCCCAACGGCAACTACATCCAAAGGGTGTTTTACAAACCGGTTGCTTAGTTTGGAAATATGCACAAGTCCATCCTGTTTAACACCAATGTCCACAAACGCACCGAAATCCACAACATTCCTCACTGTACCTTGTAATTCCATCCCAGTTTGCAGATCCTCCATTTTTAGCACATCTTGTTTAAGCAGTGGTTTTGATAATTCATCCCGAGGATCTCTTCCCGGTTTCATCAAATCATCTATGATATCTTTAATCGTAATTTCCCCAATTTCCAATACATTGACTAGTTCCGCCGGATTTAGTTTACCTAACTCTTCATTCAGTGCATCACTGCCTAAATCCTCAGATGTGAATCCCATTTTCTTTAACAATTTATTCACGGCACTGTAGTTCTCAGGATGTATCGCGGTTTGATCCAAAGGTTCATCTCCATTAATGATACGTAAGAACCCTATGCATTGTTCATATGTTTTGGCGCCAAGTCGGGGAATCTTCTTTAATTCCTTCCTGCTAGAAAACTTCCCTTCCACTTCCCTTTTCTTTACAATATTTTGAGCAACTGATTTTGATAAACCAGCTACATATTGTAATAGAGACGATGAAGCGGTATTGACGTTAACTCCCACCTGGTTAACAGCTGTCTCTACTACAAAGGAAAGGGATTCCGTTAACTTTTTCTGGGACACGTCATGTTGATACTGACCTACCCCCACTGATTGAGGATCAATTTTAACAAGTTCAGCAAGGGGATCTTGAAGCCTTCTGCCTATTGATACGGCGCTTCTCTGTTCTACTTGAAGATCCGGAAACTCTTCACGGGCAATATCCGAGGCAGAATATACACTTGCCCCCGCTTCATTAACAATGATATAAGAAATATTCCCTTTCAATTCTTTTAGAATATCCGCAATGAATTGCTCTGATTCACGTGAAGCCGTCCCATTGCCGATTGCCACAATTTCAACTTTGAACCGCTGAAGTATTTCGATCGTTTTTTCACGGGCAGCATTAAACTTCGCAACAGGAGGATGCGGATAGATTACACTGATATCGAGTACCTTTCCCGTTTCATCAATGACAGCCAACTTACACCCAGTCCGGTAAGCTGGATCTAGAGCAAGGACCACTTTCCCTTTAAGCGGAGGCTGCAAGAGCAGATTCCGTAGATTTTCAGAGAAAATATGGATAGCTTGATCCTCTGCTTTTTCCGTCAGCTCTTTCCTGATTTCCCGTTCTACCGAAGGCATGATCAAACGCTTGAGTCCATCCTCAATCGCTGATTTAAGAACAGTTTGGGCTTCAGATTTGTTATTTTTAATGATTTTCCGTTCCAGATGACCAATGATGATTTCAGTCCGAGGATGGATTGATATTCGTAAAACCTCTTCCTTTTCGCCTCTGTTAAGCGCTAAGACGCGATGGGGTACGATCCTTTGAACCGGCTCCTCATATTCATAGTACATCTCGAAGATTTTTTTCTCGTCCTTCTCTTCATTTTTCACAACCGAAACTACTTTTCCGGCTTTGAAGATTTCAGCCCTTATCCACTTTCTTAATTCTGCATCATCGGAAATATGCTCCGCTATTATATCCTGCGCTCCTGCAATGGCCTCTTCAATAGAAGGAACTTCTTTTTCTGCCGATATGTATTCTGCAGCTTTATCGCTAACCCGTGCATGCAATTGACATTCAAGAAGCCAATTTGCAAGTGGTTCTAACCCCTTTTCCTTAGCTACCGTTGCTTTCGTTCTCCTTTTTTGCTTGAATGGTCTGTATAAATCCTCCACTTCCTGCAGCTTTGTCGCCTTCTCGATTTGCCTTGTTAACTCTTCCGTCAATTTCCCCTGTTCACCAATCGAACGCGTAACTTCCACTTTCCTCTGCCCAAGGTTTTCTAGATAGTTCCATCTTTCCATAATGGACCGAATTTGAACTTCATCTAGTGAACCCGTCATTTCTTTTCTATACCGGGCAATAAAAGGGACTGTGTTACCCTCTTGCAGCATCTGTATGACGTTTTGAACTTGATGACTCTTTAAAGTTAACTCATTGGATATTTGTTTAACCAAATCCTTTAATTTATCTTCTACATCGATCATTATGTTTACCCCCAACCTTTTAATCTGATACGTATAGTCTAGCAAATGAGAGATGAAGTTGCGAATTCCATACAAAAAAGCTCACTTCCGGATTACAGCGAAAGTAAGCTTCCTAAAATGAAAGTTGTGTCATCTGCAGTTGCTGGATTGCTTTCTAGAATGCATTGAGCGTTCTTATCGATCGGTACCAGCCTTTTTAAAAAAGATTTAGCTCCCTTAAGTTCTAAACCATCTGAATGCAGAATGAATTTTGCATTTGGTTCATATTTGTAGCTCTGCGTCCTGTATTTCTGTTTCCTGCCGGATAAATACCCTGTAACAGGTATAGGATAAACGAGTTTGTCGTCGCTTGGATTATACAAGAAAAAGCGGATGTTCCCCACGGAGCTGTATACAAATTCATTCTTCTCATAAAATATTTTCAAAATGGAAACGGCTGCCCCCCGTTTATCGATTAAAACTTGATTACATACGGCCATCAATGATTCGACATCAAGCTCATGATTACGTTTCACTTCCTCGATGACAGCATGAGAGGATTCATAAGCGTATTGCCCACTGCCTAGCCCATCTGCCAATACGCACACAAAGTATTCTTTCGTATGAAGAAAAAAGTAATCATCACCGCAATATACCATCCCGTTTTTAGAGGATTGCGAGACAAGGACTTCTATTTTTTCTTCTCGCAGAATATCTTTGATCACTGAATTAACTCCGAGTTTTCAGCATTAATGGCTTCCTGAAGTTTCTTGATTGCGCGGCGCTGGAGTCTCGATACATGCATTTGGGAGATTCCAAGTTTATCTCCCGCTTCTTTTTGACTTAAATTTTCTAAATAAGTATGTTGAATGATCATCTTTTCACGGTCACTCAACACATGCAGGACCTTTTCAAGCACCAGCCGCTGATTGACCTTTTCAAAACCTTCATCGACATTTCCGAAAATATCAAGCAATGTGACCGTACCACCATCGGAATCCGCCTCAATAGAATGATCAACAGATAAAGCTTGATAGCTTTTACCCATTTCCATCGCTTCTAAAACTTCTTCTTCAGTAACTCCTATACAATCGGCTATTTCATCTATTCTTGGTGAACGGTGCAGAGTCGTCGTTAATTCCTCGACAGTCACCCTTATTTTCGGACCAAGTTCCTTAATTCTTCTTGGCACATGCACACTCCATGTTTTGTCACGCAAGAACCTTTTGATTTCCCCGACTATTGTAGGAACGGCAAACGCCTCAAAGCTTTTACCGAAAGATTCATCATATCTTCGAATGGCACCTAACAAACCAATCATGCCGACCTGAGAGATATCCTCCTGAAACGATTTCCCCTTCGCATACTTTCGGGAGATTGTTTCAACCAAACTTTTATAATGGATGACTAGGTTGCTCTGTGCTTCTTCATCTTGGTTCTGCTGATAAGCTCTAATCCATTCATTTACCTGTTCCCTTTGTTCCTGATTAGGTTGAGACTGTTTTTGCATCCATCTCCACCTGCTCTCCTTCTAAAAACTTAGTCATAAATACTGTAACCCCGTTATGCTGATGAATTTTCACATCATCCATCAGAGTTTCAATGAGGTAAAGACCCAAGCCTCCTTCTCTCATGAGTTCGACTTTTTGTCCATTTTCGTATGGACCGATTCCTTGACGGACCTCTTCGAAATTACAGCTCTTACCACTATCAGAAACCATGACCTCTAAACGGTCAGGATAAAGCCCGAAACTCACTTTCACTTCACCTTTTTCAGAATCCTTATATGCATGCTGTACCGCATTTGTACAAGCCTCACTGGTAGCGATTTTCAAATCCTCGATTTCATCATACGCAAACCCCATCCGGCTACCTATTCCAGAAAGCGTTAAACGAATGACACCGATGAACTCTGGTTTTGCAGGTATTTTCATTTCGATGTAATCATATACTTGACTCATTCTAACCCACCCTCTGTACCACTTTTTATATCAATGATATCTGCAAGACCCGTAATATCGAATAAACGTCGTAACCTTTCTGATAAACCAACTAAAGTGAATTCGCCATCATGTGCCCTTACGCTTTTAAAAGCACCGACAAATACACCAAGTCCCGTACTATCCATATAGGAAACTTCAGTTAAATCAATAATAATTGAAACATTGTCCTGCTCTGAAATTGGAAATAGTGATTCTCTTAATTTCGGTGCAGTATAGGCATCGATTTCACCTTTTAGTTTTACAATAAATTCAGTATTTAATTCATTAACATCAACTGTTATATTCATCCTTGACCCACCTCTTCAAATCCGCTTAATTCCTATATCTATACCCTGTGGAAAAAATATTAAACATTTGATTTTAAAATTATTAATGTGAAATCATCCCTTAGTTGGAAGTTCTGCATTTTCTCCAATTGCTTATATATATTATTCACCATTTCCTGGGCTTGTAAGTGCATATTCTTTTTAATGAAACCAATAAGTGTTTCCCTTTCTATGAACCCATCATTTGTCCGGCACTCGGTCACTCCATCAGATAATAAAATAATCATATCTCCACGATTCACCGTTTTTTCATATTGGCGATACCTTGTTTTTTTATCAACTCCAAGCAACAACCCTTTTGCATCCAAATCGTTAAAAGTACCTGAAGCGGCGTCATAATAAAAACCAGGTTCATGCCCAGCTGAAGCATAGGAAAATTGCCTGTCATGCGGATCATATAATCCATAGAACATCGTTATGAACATACTTGGATCCACATTATGCTCTACAACACGGTTTAAACTCTCAAGCACACTATTCGGTTCATGACGATGCTCCGGAAGACTATCCATCGCATATTTAATCATCGACATGCACAATGCAGCAGGAATCCCTTTTCCTATGACATCGGCTATCCCTACCCCGATACGTTCATTTTCATCTTGGACGAAGTGATAATAATCTCCATTCATCTGTCTGGCCGGAACACTTATCACCCCTATTTCAAGAGCTTTGATATCAGGAATTTCCGTTTCCAAAAGAGTATGTTGAACGTTTGCCGCGATCTCAATTTCCGTTTTCAGTTCCTGCTGTTGATGTCTAAGGCTTTGATGTTCACGGTATGCAATGCCATATCCCATCATAACTTCTAACAGAAAATCGAATGAATCCAATACTTTTCCCGGTAATTCCGGGTAAAGTTCCATTAAGTTATTTTTATGCATACTGATGATTTCTTCTGGAGATATATTGTATTTTATATGTAGGCGGCTAATCTTTTGCCCTTGGTAGAGTGCCTGCTCATTTTGGTCTTTAAGATAAGTAGAAAGCGCCTCATGATACTTTTTCTCCATGTTCTCCCTAATATCCATAGTCCTCCCCCTAACGGAGCCATTTCGTAGCGACAATCTTAGTCCCTTCACCTGGTATCGATTCAATATCGAAGTCATCCATTAAACGTTTGACTCCGGGAAGGCCTGCCCCCAGTCCCCCTGAGGTAGTATATCCATCCTCCATGACTCTGCGAATATCCTCAATTCCCGGCCCTTGGTCCTCTGCAATGATTTTCAATCCTGACTTCCCATTTATATTTGGCTTTTCTATGCTAACACTGCCTTGTCCAGCATATAAGTATATATTTCGGGCCAATTCGCTTATAGCCGTTGTGATCCTTGCCTGGTCTACAGTACCGAACCCCAACTCTTTAGCGACATTTCTTCCGAGCTGCCTTGCAGCTACGATGTCCCATTCATTTATTATTTTTACGCAGGATTGGAACTCCATTCTTTAATCCCCCAATTCCTGTTGTAATTTCTCCAGGCCTTTCTCTAAATCTAATGCTGTCAAAACATCATCGAGACTAATTCCCAGTTCAATTAATGTTATTGCAACAGCAGGCTGGATCCCCGTAATTACAACCTTTGCCCCCATTAGCTTAGACATGCTAAAGACATCGCCTAATACCTTGGCGATAAAGGAATCTATAAAATCTATTGAGGTTATATCTATAACAACGCCATTCGCGCTTGTTTCATGAATCTTATGCAGTAAGTCCTCTTGAAATTGAAGGGCTGTCACATCATCCAATTCCCACTGAATAGAGACTAACAAGCAGTCATAAAGCTTTAATATCGGAATCCTCATACTTATCCCTCCACCTTTACGATCTTACGGCTCGTTAATTCCAACGCAACTTCTATTCCTTTTTTCAACGTATTTTTTGTAATCACTTCATTTAAGTTAATTCCAAGATTAACGATGGTTTGGGCTATTTCAGGGCGAATGCCGCAGAGTATACATTTAGCACCCACTAATCGGACCGCTTCCGCTGCCTGGATGATATGATGAGCAACCATGGTATCCACGACCGGCACACCCGTTATATCAATAAGAACTACTTCAGATCTATGCTTAACCACGCCAGTCAGCAGGTTTTCCATTATCTGTTTGGCACGTTCTGTATCAATTGTACCAACCAGTGGCATTACCGTAATGCCTTCCAAAACAGGAATGAGCGGTGCCGAAAGTTCTTGCAAGGCTATTTTTTGCATGGAAACGGTTCTTTCCCAAGTTTGGGTATATATATTGACTATCTCATTATTTATTGGTGTTGCCCATTTATCCAAATGGTTAACAAGATTGACTTGATTTTCAGGAGGCACCAAACCCTTTACCGCCATTCCATTAATGACAATTAACGTGAATTTATGAAGCCCTTCATTGACGAAAGTAAGAGGCCATCCCAATTGGACGACTTTCTCGGCAAAATCTGAAAGCTTCAATGTGAATTCCTTATTTTTACTATCGACATTCGTAATGATCATATCTATAAATTCACTGCTCGTTTGCGTGAACATTCGATCGGAGACGACTTTAATTAATCTTTCGTCTGTACTTTCCTTCATGATATCCATCCACTCAGTAAGGATGTAATCATGATTTTGCTTAATAAAATCGTAGACCAATTGGTTCATAATATCCTCCCATTCTAACACAATTGCTATGTTCCCCTGTCCTCGTCACAAGGATGTTAACTAACTGTAATGTTCTTTCCATCTGGAGTTCCATTGGGTTTCCCCACTAAAGTATTTACAACATAACTACATACCCGAAAGTCAGGTAAAAAAAACATCTTTCAAAGTAAAGTTAGGATGATACCAATAAAAAAACCAATGAACATTCCATCCAATATCTAATTGTATACTTTTTTTATTCGTCAATTTTTTTATATTTCCTGCTGTAAAGATTAATACAATCATAATAATACGTTTAATTGGAGTGAAGAATCTTCATCCTCTGAATCCTTTATTTTGTCCATAAATTTCAAAAAAAACACGATTCCCACTGTTGCAGGAATCGTGCCATCTAATTAAAATAAAGAATGATTTGTATTATAATAACGCCCGGATTAACGGGAAAACGTTTCATTAAAACTCAATGAGGCCTAGACTGATTTGCAAAGCTTCATTGACCTTTTGCATCATTGGTTCGTCAAGATGCGTAATTTTATCAGTTAAACGCTGCTTATCAATTGTCCGGATCTGTTCTAATAAAATGACGGAATCTCGTTCGAATCCGTACTTTTTGGCATTAATCTCAACATGTGTAGGCAATTTCGCTTTTTGAATTTGAGCTGTAATGGCTGCCACGATCACAGTCGGACTAAAGCGATTACCAATATCATTTTGTAAAATTAGTACCGGACGGGTTCCACCCTGCTCTGAACCAACTACCGGGGAAAGGTCTGCGAAGTATACGTCACCACGCTTAACAACAATCAATGGCTCAGCCTCCGCTAACTAATCGTTCAACGCAATGACCAGCCTCGAATTCAGCCTGAAAGGCTTCAGAAGCAATCGTTAAGTTAATGGCCGCCATTTCAATATAACCGCGTTTCATCGATTCACGAAACTCTTTCTTTTTACGCTCGCGAAGATACATTTTTGTGGCACGATAAATAAATTCACTGCGATTTACATTTTCTTCACTCGCATACCCATCTAACTCTGATAAAAAATTTTGAGGTAATCGAATTAATATCTCTCTTGTTGCGCTGGATTCAGACACAAACATACACCTCCACCATCACTACACACCTTTATTATATATCCTTTTCAATATTACCATTAAATTGCCTATCTGCAAAGAGTATATTCTATTCTCAATCCTATTATCAGCATAATAAAGGAAATCTTATTCACAATCCTAGGTTTTTTTTACAATCCAGTCATTCCAGGATGAAGTTACGTACATGAATCAACTGATTGTCTTTTATATATATGCGGGGCACTCTTGCTCCTATCATACATGTTACCTCATAATTGATCGTTTCCAGTTTAGCCGCTACCTCATCAACAGTAATCGCTTCATCTCCATCGTTCCCAATGAGCGTGACTTCTGTTCCTACAGGGAATGGTCGAGGCAGCTTGATCATGCATTGATCCATGCAAATCCTGCCGACAATCGGCACTCTGCTTCCATCCACAAGAACTTCCTGACCTTGCAGCTTACGAATCCAGCCATCAGCATAACCGATCGGCAAAGTCCCAATCCATTCATCACCTTCAGCCGTATATGTTGCTCCATAACTAACGCTTTCACCCTTTGCAAGCTGTTTAACTGCAACCATCTTCGTTCTCAATGATATAGCCTGTTTTAATCGAAATGGCAATATCGGCTGCATTTCCATAGAAGGGCTCAAACCATACATGGAAATCCCCATTCTTATCGCATTCGATTCAGGATCGCTAAACCTTAAAGAAGCTGCACTATTGGCTGCATGAATATATTCTGGCCTTCTAATCAAGGCGGAAAGCATTCCTTTAAATGAAGCAAGCTGCTTTTCATAAAAGTCGGTCTTTATTTCATCAGCCGTCGCGAAATGTGTGAATATCCCTTGGAAGTTGAAACACGTTTCCCCATTAAGCAAACTTTCCACTTTCAAAAGTTGGCCTTTATCTCGAACGCCAATTCTCCCCATGCCGCTATCAACTTTTACATGAACTTGCAGAACTTGTCCCGGTTTCAATAAATCCTTTGCCTTCTCCAACCATGCTGCATCGAAAACCGTCACGGAAATCCCATAATCGGCAGCAAGTGCTGCACTTTCAGGCCTCGATGCCCCAAGTACAAGAATCGGAGCCAATATTCCTTTTTTCCGTAAAGCAAGAGCCTCATCTAAGAAAGCGACACTTAAAAAATCAGCCCCCGCTTCAAGCGCGGTTTTAGCCACTTCATAGTCCCCGTGGCCATAAGCATTCGCTTTAACGACAGCGAAAAGACTAACGCCATTTCTCAGTCCTTTTTTCATTGAAGAGATATTTTCAAAAATATTATCCAAATTTACTTCTGCCCACGTATCCCGATGAAAGTTTTTCGTTTCCAAGCCCATTTCCTTCTTTCCTGCACTCACAATAAGATTCTTCCCAATAGCGAAGTTTTCTTTTCATTATAGGACCATTCTATAACCAACTGATAGAAAGATAAAGTGCTTTTTAACCTTGATTCTAATTTTCCAGCTTGCCAAACCACTCCAAATGGAAGGGATTTAAAATACCAACAAGCTGCTTCCCCGCCTATCCTTCCTAGAAGAAACCTTCATAAGGAGACGGGAACAACAGCTTGTTATGAAATCCTATTTGACAGGATCTTCCCCAACTGAACGGGCGACTTCTATCATCTCTTCCTGCGTCAACTCCTTTGATGCAAGCATATAATCCACACCTTCAAAAGTCCATGCAATTGTATTTCCTGTCATGGCTCCGACTGTATAACCCAAATCAACTGGCTCCCCATTAACATTCATCGAAACGGAGGTTTGGACTACCTCAGCTTTTTCCTGAACTAATGTAAAACTTTTTTTACCCTCATAGGTCAAAACGACACGTTCTCCCTTTTCCGTCGCAATTTCCTTTTCTTCCGTTAAGTTCATATCACCAATATTTTCAGGGTATTTTACCGAAAACCCCTCATTTTGGACTTCTGCCATAACAGGCGCTTCAAGTTGTGCACTTGTCATGTTTTTCTTCATATCAAATGAATCTTTATCAAAAGTCGTATCGAATTTCACTTTTGAAAATTCAACAAGGACTAATGCGTTCTTATCAGGGTCCATGACTTTTACACTGACTGGAGATAAATCTTTTTTGTTTATAGTAATCTCTTGATAAGGCAACATTTTATTGTTTTGGTAGCGCGTTTTCGTTTCAAAGACATAATGCTTATCCGTTTCTTTATATGTCGCACTTTTATCTTCCGTAATGTCTTTCACCAGCGACTCGAACAAATAGGCCTGACTGCTGTTCTCCGGCCACTCGCTTTGAAATTTAAAGCTCTTATTCAAAGCTGGCGTCAAAACATATACACCATCATCATTTTTCAAAATCATCTGGCTTTGATCCTTCTCCTCATTTTTAAGATTTACGCGGTAAAAGGAAGGGTCTTTATGCCAAATTTCCACATTATACACTTGCGGTTCCGTCCCCATCTTCAATGTCATCTTCGCGTTAGCTTTATATCCTTTCATTTCGCCAAGCTTCTCATTCAATTCACTCACTACGTCACCCTGTGATTTTTGGCCGCAAGCAGAAAGAGCAAGCAAGAGCATGATCCCTGCAAAAAGCATTAACATCTTCTTCATCTTTTCAACCCCTTTTTGTCATTTGAACGTAAAAGGGAGAGGAAAAGGCAGGATCCGGACATTGGCTCGACTGATGTCTTAAATTCCTCAGTATTTTAAACACGGATCAATTCGATCCGGCTAAAAACTTTTCGAGAGCACCTACTCTGCCATGTACCTTTTACCGGGCCTTGTCTCCCTATAGCACTAAATGTATATGAGACAACCTAAAGGTTTATGACCCGATTGGACAAAACTCAATTCACCCTTTCGATGACGACCTGAGCAACCGCATATTCCCTGCTGTGGCTAATAGAAAGATGGACCCCTTCAGAAAACGGCTTTGAAATCACTGGCTTTCCTTTATCATCAGATGTGATTTCGATATCCAAAAAGGACAAGTGCTTACCAATCCCTGTACCGTATGCTTTAGAAAAAGCCTCCTTTGCTGCAAAGCGCCCAGCAAAATACTCGATTTTCCTTCTTCCATTTAACTTTTCGAAAATTGAGACTTCCCTTTCGGTTAATATACGCTTCTTTATACGGGGTTGCCGGTTAATCAATTTTTCCATTCTATCCAATTCAGTAATGTCGACGCCTATACCTTTAATCAAATTGACACCTCTTCTATTAAATTAATAAGTTGCATATTATTAGGAGGACTCTTTTACCTGGAAATGGCAATATGTATCTTATTTAAAACGATAATAAGGAGGAATTTATGTTTACAAGAACAGAAAGCTTCCGCGAATATACCCATTCATATCGAGCTGTGACTGTGCTCATACTCATTATGATGATTTTTTTCGTCCTCGTCCTTTTCCCTATATTTCCTGGTAATGTAATTTTTTATTATGGCACAGGTGTGAACCTATTCATCGCTGATGGGCAATGGTGGCGTTTGATCACCCCCATCTTTCTACATAGCACGTTCACACATTTGCTGTTTAATGGTTTCTCACTTGCCATCTTTGGTCCATTCCTAGAGAAATTTCTCGGATCCGTAAAGTTTTCAATCTTCTTTTTATCGACCGGAATCCTTGCTAACATCGCAACCTTTCTAATTGAACCACTGACATATAACCACGTAGGTGCCAGCGGTTCAATCTTTGGTTTATTCGGTTTCTTTTTTTACCTTGTACTGTTTAATAAAACTAATTTTACAAACAACGAAAGAAATACAGTATATACCCTTACCGGAATTGCCATTATCATGACTTTCATTCAACCACAAATCAACGTTGTCGGACATTTGGCCGGTATAGCAACCGGTGCTTTAACAGCTCCATTATACTGGAGAAAAAAATGGTAGGACAAACAGCCGACTCTTTCCATTCATTCATTGGGAGTCGACTGCTTTTTTAGGTAAATACCATGATTTAATTATTCGGCAATCCTTTTCTTCCACATCCACAACCATGCCGACACGGGAGGTAACTCCAGATTTAATCGATGCTGAAATCGTAGCTAATTCTTTTCGATTCTGAAACCAACTTTTTTTATATGTGATTGATTGAATCCTGCTTCTCTGCATGATCAATGTTTGCTTTGAAAAAAAACGGCTGCTCAGTTGCAACAAATCCCCTTCTGTCCCCCATCCAGCATCTTTATATTGCATGTAAGCCCAAAAGACCGCAAACGGAACAAGTAAAAGGGAAAGAAAACCCCAAGGCCTGCCAAACCATACCAAAGCACCGATGATCGGGATAATGTATAGAACGCTGCGAAATACAAACCGTGAAAGTGCACGCTTAGGTATCGGCGTCATCTCCATGGTTGTTTGATAAACTGGTAAAATTTCTTGGATTTTTTTATGTAAATGCTTCTTCTTGATCAATGGGAACAGCATGATTGATAGGCTTTCTTTATCTTCCATACTGCCTCCTGCATATTCAATATAAACTGTCGCCAAACCCAATGGCTTTCGAATCAAATTTTCCATGATCCTGATACCTTGCACTTTATGGATAGGGATTGTCAGCTGCCTTTTCTCGAGAAGCCCTCTGGAAATAACGATTTCCTCATCCGTTTTTTTTACGGTAAAAGAAGCATATTTAATTACCATACTTAATGTGGCCAGTACATAAACCACCAATAAGGCCACCAGAGCAAGCACCGTAAGAATAATGGTCCCCATTCCAATAAGATCCTCATAATCCTTAAATATCCGTTCAAAAGGTATTATTTCATCAAACTGTGAAATAAAAGCGATCCCTCCAGATAAAAAGACACCTACCGCTCCTGAAGTGGCAGCCATAACGAATAATTGCGGAAGCGTCTGCTTAAAAACGGAGGATGATTTTGCCGCATCTTCATTTCCCCACACTTCATCTTTATCCTTATCAAGAGGGTTATTCGTATTGATGCTTTTCTCCTTGCTTATAAAAGCATTGATTCGTTCCGCCTCACTTTTTCTTATGGCCGATAACACAGCATCGGCCTGAGCCCCGCCTGCAGTTTCAATATTCAACTTCACCAGCCGGAATATCCTCTGTATGATGCCCTCTGAAATATCTATGCTATGAATGCGATCAAACTTTATATAGCGCTTCTTCCTTATGAATAATCCGGACTCAATTTTGAATTCGCCGTCTTCTATGCGATATGTAAAACGTAACCATTGAAGGAATGCATTAACTATCAGTAAAAGTACAATAATGGCAATGACTAGCGGTTGAATCCATCCGGGAATCCCTTCATTCTTCCCAGGAATAACGACTACTAGTAAAAAAGGGATAACCAACTCTTTGATCGATTTAATAATATTAAGCAATACAACTATGGGGTGAAGCCTTTTAGGTTCAGACATCTTCTTCCTCCACACTCGCCATTCTGGAAATATAGTGCCGTAATTCATCTGCCTCTGCAAGGTCCAGTGCAGGTATAACATGAAGGGTCGCTGCAGTGGATATTTCAACGGAGGCTAAATCATACTTTCTTAATAATGGTCCTTGCTTCGTTTCAACATGCTGAACCCTAATCATTGGTATGAGTGTTCTTTTAATGACAAAAATACCACTTTGGATATCAATTTCCGTATTCCTTACTTCGTAACGCCATCTCTTCCATTTTACTGAAGGAATTAGAGAGATGGTCAAATATGGTTGGATTATCGAAATTATAAGACACGCTCCAAAAACCCAATATGTCCAATCAAAAATGATTGTAAGCACCAGAACGGCGATACTTATAATCCATGTTATTGAACAGCTTATAAGACCACTGATTTTCCATACGGTCAAGGCCTTATTCGATATACGATTTTCAGGTTCCATGTGATTCCCCTCTTCTGTACCGGTATTTTGAATGAATCCATCCTTCGTTTCATCCATTATACTATAATTAAATGCTGGGTTTTAACCACTTTTCAAACAAAGTCCTTGAATCGTTCATCCAGAAACTGTCTGCTCATTTGTAAACCTATGGAATATGGAGATGCATAAAAAAAATGCCGCTCAATGAGCGGCATTTCCATTTCAATTAAATTTTATTTGATTTTTCTCTTTTTTGGCTCGTGCTACGGTTTCCGTAACCATTCGATTTACGGTTCGAGCTTGGGCGTTTACTTGATCCGCTACCGTAATCTTTTCTGCCTGAAGAACTGCGGCCATTGCGCTGTCTGTTACTAGAAGAACTGCTTCCTCCACGATTGCGGCGCATTGGAGATGGAGACTCTTCCGTTAACTTGATTGGCGTTTGATCCGGTTCTTTTGTCATTGATTTAAGCATAGCTGCAACTAAATCCGCCGCACTATGTTTTTGTAATAACTCTTCCGCTTGACCAAGGTATAATGATAAATCATCATTCTCGATTGTAGTCAGGATTTTTTCCGTTACTGCTTTTTGTTGACCTTCCAACGCTTCAGTTAACGTAGGGGTCTTAAGTTTCTCCATACGTTTTTTCGTTGTATGTTCAACTGCATGCAGTTGACCTCTTTCCCGTGGTGTTACAAACGTAATGGCAATACCGTGTTTACCCGCACGTCCTGTACGTCCAATACGGTGAACGTAGCTTTCTGGATCTTGAGGGATATCAAAGTTGTATACGTGAGTTACGCCGGAAATATCAAGTCCACGTGCAGCCACATCAGTAGCAACAAGGACATCGATGTTACCTTCTTTGAATTTTTTCAAAACGGACAGACGTTTCGCCTGGCTTAGGTCACCATGAATGCCTTCAGCCATATAACCGCGGATATTCAATGCAGAAGCCAATTCATCTACACGGCGTTTCGTACGTCCGAAGACGATAGCAAGATCCGGTGTTTGAATATCGAAAAGGCGTGCAAGTGTATCGAATTTTTCACTTTCTTTTAACTCCAAGTAATATTGTTCGATGCGATCCACTGTCATTTCTTTCGCTTTTACACGTACAAGAACTGGTTCTTGCATGAATCTTTCAGCAATTTTACGGATTGGATCAGGCATTGTAGCTGAGAAAAGCAATGTTTGCCTTTCGTCAGGAACCGTTGAAAGGATCAATTCGATATCCTCAATGAATCCCATGTTAAGCATTTCATCTGCTTCATCAAGAACTACAGTGTGAACTCCGCCTAATTTAATATTTTTACGTTTGATATGGTCTAAAAGACGACCAGGTGTACCAACGATAATATGTGGTTTTTTCTTTAAAGCACGGATTTGACGGTCGATATCTTGTCCACCATAAACCGCTAATACACGGGCACGTTTTCCGTAACCAAGTTTGAAAAGTTCTTCGGAAACTTGAATGGCAAGCTCACGTGTAGGTGCAATAACAATCCCTTGCACATTTTCGTTATTAATATCGATGTTTTCCATCAATGGGATACCGAATGCAGCAGTTTTACCAGTTCCAGTTTGCGCTTGACCAATGATATCTTTACCTTCAAGAGCTAGAGGTATCGTTTGGGATTGAATCGGGCTTGCTTCCTCAAATCCCATTTTTTCTATTGATTTCATAGACGTTCTATCTAATCCTAATTCGCTAAACAATGTCAATGTTTTCGTACTCCTTTTTATATCGTAAATTTACACGTGCATTCATGGATCATGCACAGATGTTTAGTTCAAATCCTCATCATCATGACGGATGTTCTACTTTATCTCTTATGAAAAAGTTTATCATTATCACCTAAAAGTATGTCTGCCTTTTAGTTCAAATGAACTCAATATGATTTTTTAAAAAGGAAATATACCAGTACGAACATTCACTGGCATTTTTAGTTCGCGCACGTGTAAACTTATCATTAACATACGCTCATCTTTTTAAAAGTACATGTAACCAAAATTAAATTCAATATGGAAAATTAAAAGTAGCATAAACGGATGTTTCACCGTTTTATTCAGGTGAGGGCTGCTGCACCTATTATTCATCAGACTTTAAAAGACTGTATGAACAAAACTTGACGAGAGCCAAGATTCTTATACAAAACAGGCCCGGTGCGTTGAGGATTTGCAGAAGTGGAAAAGCGCTAAAATGCGGCTTGATTCCCTAATAGCTACTAAAGCCGCCAAGAAATGCAGCTTTTATATATGACCAGACGCGCGGCCTATTTAATCTAAAATAATCTCAAGAATGAACTCATGAAACATGTAAGAACATACAATTTTGTTGCCTCAACCTGATTAATTTAAATAATCATCAATGATAAGACATTTAAACTCATACTTCATATTACCATTTTCAAACTGTTATTGCAATAAAGGATATCGCCCCATTTATGGTTACTACTAACTTTTAGGTCGTTTCTAAAAATAGGTGAATTTGATATTCCTACATAAAAATGTGCAGCAGTGATACGTTTGAGTAAGAATATAGCATGTTCATAATATGTGCCATTTTATCGGTTGAAATGTGCCACAATGGCTTTTATTTTCCCTTTAGAGAACCGCACGGATTGATTCATTCACCAATAGGATTACCGTAGTTACTATATCCAATTATGAGTAAATGGATTCTTTATTGATACAATCAAGTACAGTCGGAAATATTAAATGATTTTACAAAACGAACATCTGTTTAAATACATGATATGTGTTTCATTCAAATAGTTTCAACAATCCTTATTCAGGAACGATTAGTTCGAATAAAAATGGCCACTTTACACGGTTACTCCTATGGAAAAAGAAAGGACTCACTAACAACCCTCACACATTTCCAGGTATATATTACCATTAAATTTTGAAATTTCCATTAATTCTTTCAAAAATGATAGTAAATAAGTCTAAATACAGTATGATTGACCTATCAATAAAACAATGGGGGGGTTATATGAATATATACACAATAGATATTCCTTTATGTAAGGATCTTGGTCTGATGTTAAAGACAATGAACAAGAAAGTCACCTTTTTGGAGGATCCACTCAATCAAAGTCATCTATTCCAGGAATCAACGGACTTAATGAAATCATTATTTATTTTACCTTTATACATATCAAAAGATTCTTGGCAGCAAACCTCGTTGTTCGCCTTAGCTGAAACTTATGAAATCCCTATCTTATTTATTTACAAACGTGCTTCAGGTATGGAGACCCCTCTGGCGTTACCAGAAAGGACCTTTTATGAAACCATGGCGGTCCCTGCCGAATCAGTAGAAGTCAGGATTAAATTAAAGTCACTCCAAAACATCAGCATGCAGCTGTTTTCGGCGAAAATGAAGGGGCAGGAGCTAGAAAAGATCAACCAGAAATCAGCAATGAGCCTGCGAATTGCAAAGGGCTTTCAACTTTCAGGTTTACCTTTGTCTATCAATAAAGAAGATATAGAGGTCAAAGGGCTTTCCCAGCCTTCTAGTGAACTGTCAGGGGATCTATTTTACTGGACGGAGGTTGACGACAGGACATACAGCTTCATAATGATTGACTTATGCGGAAAGGGCATTCATACGGCACTCATAAACATGTCCATACGCACATTGATGCCTGAGCTTATCAAACGTGTAAAAGACCCCATTTTCATAACGGAGGAACTGAACAAGCATATGCGGTATCTATTGCAAGGAGTGAAAAGGGAATATAAAGACCATGCTTGTTTTACAGCCTTCATTGCATACGTGGATACAAAGGAGCGACGCGTCGAATATGTGAATTCCGGACTTCCTTCAGCCTTTTTGTATTCCCCATGCACCAATCAATTCCTCAATTTGAATGAAGGGACTATACCCATAGGGCTAAGTCCTGAAATGCCCATAAAAAAAATAGTATTTCATTATGAACCAGGAAGCCGTTTCATCATCTATACAGATGGACTTTCTAAAACGCCCGTATCATCCGCAATCGACCGATCTGGCAATATCGAGAGGGAATTCATCGAAAATGTCCATCTTGATACACATGACCTTCTTCAGGAGCTACTGGTTTCAAGGATGAGGCATTCAGTGATTAACGATGATATTTGCATTATTTCCGGGACACTTTTTTAAGTACGATAAAAAAGGCCGATTCAATAAGAAACGGCCTTTTCTACTCTTTTTATTTTTGTAAGGCTTGAACGACTTCCTCCAGCTTCATGCCCCTAGAAGCCTTAACGAGAATGATATCATTTACCTGTGTAGACGACTTAAGTTCCTCTATAAGCTTCTGCTTATCTTGAAAAGGACGAACATTCTCAGATGAAAAAGCCTTGCTCGCTCCCTTCGCAATAAACTCTGCTAAAGGACCATATGTGAAGATCTTATCGATCCGCTCATTAGAAATCAATTCACCAATTTTCAAATGAAAGTCTTTTTCCTTTGGCCCTAACTCCAACATGTCTCCCAGTACAAGGATCTTTTTCTCGAAACCAGATAATCCCTCAATCAACTCTACAGCTGCCTTAACTGAAGTTGGACTGGCATTATACGCATCATTGATGATTTTCTGCCCTTTTGCACCCTGGACCAATTCCATCCTCATATTAGTTAACTGAATGGTAGACAGACCTTTTTGGATCGCTGAATCATCTACATGGAATTCTTTAGCAACCAAGATGGCTGCCAATGCATTAAGAACATTATGATGGCCTAAAACCGGTATCTCATAATTGATTTCCTTTCCACCACATGCGATTGTAAACGTTGTACTGTCTGCCCCTTGGTAAATGGTCTGTGGAAATAAATCATTTTGTTCCGTACGTCCAAAAGAAATTACGTTTAAATCAGGAAAATCTTTATTGATCCGATCACGAAGCAATGGCTCATCACCATGATATATCAGCGTTCCACCCTTTGCCAAACCTTCGACAATTTCCAATTTCGCATTCGCAATTTCCTCGCGTGATCCTAAATCCAATAAGTGTGATTCACCGATATTGGTAATGATCGCTACATCAGGCTTTGCCATTTTGGATAAAAACTCAATTTCGCCACGGCTGCTCATTCCCATTTCCAAAACAGCCGCTTCAGTATCCTCTTCCATCGAAAGCACCGTTAGTGGTAAACCTAGATGATTATTGAAATTTCCATTGGTTTTATGAACTTTATAGGTAGTAGCCAGCAGCGTAGCCGTCATATCTTTCGTAGTCGTTTTACCGTTACTGCCTGTAATCCCGACGACTTTTATATCCAACTGCTGTCGGTAAGAACGCGCTAATTGCTGAAGTGCTTTTTCGGTATTTTCAACAATGATTATCGGTAAATCATTTGGAGGATTCGGAACATCCCTTTGCCAAAAAGAAGCAGCCGCCCCTTGCGCTAAAGCTTGCTTGACATATTGATGACCGTCAACCTGCCCACCCTTAAGCGGAATGAACAAACACCCTTCCTTAACCGTTCTTGAATCAATGGTAACCCCATTTATTCCTTTGGACTGGAATGGACTGATATCATTTAATCCCTCTGCCATTTCATGTACTTGTTTTAACGTTCTCTTTATCATTTTGTTCCTCCTACATTCATCGAACCGTTAATCGCTCTCTCCCTCTTCTTCCATTAACCAAATGAAGCAGAAACCAGTATAAATTCGCACCGGCTCCTGCTGATTGTAATCCATCAGATCAATTTTTGAAGAATTGTGAAGTTCACCTACACATTACCTGCGTGATCAAACTGTATATTTGATTTGTTGTTTTTCTTGATGACGTTCCAAAGCAAGTTTCACGAGTTTTTCAATTAACGTCGGATAGTCGACACCTGTGTGCTTCCATAATAGCGGAAACATACTGAAAGGAGTGAACCCGGGCATTGTATTCACTTCATTAATATAGATTTGGCCCTCTTCAGTTAAGAAGAAATCAGCTCGAACCAATCCAGAGCAATCCAATGACTTAAAGGCCGTAATGGCCATTTCGGATAAAGCTGCGTACTCGCTTTCCTTTATCTCAGCTGGGATGACCATCGCTGAATTACCATCAACATATTTTGCTGAATAATCATAGAAGGAGAAATCTTTCTTAGGGATGATTTCTCCTGCCACTGAACAAGATGGCTCATCATTTCCAAGAATGCCAAACTCAAGTTCACGAGCTACGACCCCTTCTTCAATGATAATCTTCCGATCGAATTGAAAAGCTTCCGCAACCGCTTTTTCCAATTCATCTGCATCATCACATTTGCTTATACCGACACTCGAACCTAAATTAGCTGGTTTGACAAAACAAGGGTACCCCAATTCATCAGCTACCTTTTTGATGGCACTTTCAGTATTTTTTTCCCATTCAGAACGAATGAACCAAGTGTATTTAACTTGAGGAAGCCCCGCCTGGGCAAAAATGTTTTTCATGATAACCTTATCCATTCCAGCTGATGAAGCTAAAACGCCATTGCCTACATAAGGAAGGTTCAATAGTTCCAACATGCCTTGTACGGTTCCATCTTCTCCATTTGGTCCGTGAAGCAATGGGAAAATTACGTCATACCCTGTTGATTCACTATTTTCATCAGTTGAATGTGCTTGCAACGCAAGTGGTGAGCTCGATTTTTCAGGTGAAAAAGTCAAAGCCTCTACACTCTCAGCAGGTCCCGTTAACTTCGGTCCATTAATCCATGAACCCTCTTTTGTTATGTAAATCGGATATATATCAAACTTTGCTAAATCGAGAGCCTTAATCACCGCTAAAGCCGTCTGCATAGAAACCTCATGCTCCGCAGATTTTCCACCATAAAGCAAACCAAGTTTAGTTTTCATGAGTTATTACCCTCCAATATTCTTTTAACCATGTTCATTGTATCATTTTACACTAAAACGGGAAAAGCGAAACTTCCATCATTGGTACCTTTCCAATCATTACCATTACCTACTCTTTTCCAATAGGCCAAAGCCACAACTCCTTGTCTCCTGTGTGTCGTCCTCTCATATCTTTTATGCATGAGATAGTAAGTCTTACACCTAAAAAAATCAAAGATATCAAATAATCCAATCCACGCATCCGGAAGTTGGAATATCAGGATAATGATTCATTTTTTAAAACGCTTTCCCACACTTTTTCTTTTCGATTGAAGATGATAAAGACATCCGGCTCCTTAATATTTCTATCCGAAAAGTCATCATGCATCTCATCCATGTTTAAATAATCCCCTACCACCCATGCCGGTATCTCAATCTTCGTTCTTGAGTACTTGACATGCCGAAAGGAAAAAGTGAGCCCCTCTGCCATAATATGAGCCAAAGAAGAAATGATTTCTGCAGGAATGGCCGTCAGCTCTTTTTTCTTTCTGATTCCAAGCCACGTCCTCTCCACTTTTAAAGGCTCCAGCTTTAGCGGAATCAGGCTCCCTAACATCATATAATATGTAGAAAGGGAACGAAAATAAATTTTGTTGAACCAGCCATCATCCTGGGCAAGGTACACAAATTGATTATTCAATTTACGGAAAAATGGAGGGTCCAGATGGGTTTTTGCATGCCCTAAATATAAAAGTTCAGCTAATTCCCTTCCATCCAATTCATCCAGCCCTTCCTCTTCTTCAAAATCGATCCAACAGAAATCTCCATATGCCCGGACATTTTCTTTAACGAGCTTTGCTATATCCTCAGATGAAGCGCTATCAAGCAGGACATTCAAATTGTATTCCCCACCATCAAATTGATGTTTCAATAATAAGATGGAATCCAAGGTATATGGCAAAGAATAGACAAATTCGCGAAAATTGAGTCCATTAAAAATGACAAACCGTTCGGAAGCCTGCATATGCATATATAAGATATCATTGTTATCATTCTTCATAACCTGATCCCCTCCGAGCTCTCAATCAATAATGTTATTTTATCAAACTTTTGGGTATTCAAGTAAGTTATATAACCCGGAATATTATTCATCATCTGAATCGTGTAAATAATGTGAATACCTGAACTCTATAATTACCTATAAGGTTAAGGAACGAACACGACAATTTTTAATAATAGTGAAAAACAAAGAGTTGGAGGAATTGACGACGGATAAAATTGAAAAGGTTTTATCATTAATTCTTTTCATGAGGCAACTTGTGGCAATCAGAATTAGAAAAAAACTTATTTCAGGATGATACGATCCTTGATATCGGATGTGGAGCAAACTGCCTTCGCATTGTATAAAAAAGGACTTCAAAGTGGAGCGTGATTAGATTTAACTACTGCCATGATTCAAGAAAAAATATCGCAAGAATATAACCTGGATATCCCCTTTATCCTTGGCAATGCAACGAACCTTTCTTTCAATAAACCACAAACAGGGTTTTCAGTCATCGAGAGCTTTTACCGAAGTGAATTATTCCATGAAAGCGATGATGTCAACGCTTTCTCTTCGGATTGCAGCTGCTGGATCGTTCAAAAATAAGGATACATTTTTCAAACACAAAAAAATCCAGAGTGATATATCACTCTGGATTTTTTGTATTAAGATACTTGTTCTAATTCTTTATCGGAAGGAGGGTTGAATTGACCTTCCCATTTAGAGATGACGATTGCTGCAAGTGAATTACCGATAACGTTTACTACTGTACGTCCCATATCAAGAATACGGTCGATACCGGCAATAAATGCCAAACCTTCAATAGGAATACCAACTGTTCCTAATGTCGCTAAAAGAACTACGAAGGATACCCCTGGTACACCCGCAATACCCTTAGACGTGATCATTAACACTAGCATTAGCGTAATTTGCTCATAAGCACTTAAATCGATTCCGTACATTTGAGCGATGAAGATAGCTGCCAACGCTTGGTATAATGTTGAACCATCAAGGTTAAAAGAGTATCCAGTCGGAATAACAAATGTAGCTATATGTTTCGGACATCCCGCTTTTTCCATTTTTTCCATAAGTTTCGGAAGAACCGCTTCTGAACTCGCTGTAGAGAACGCAAGTATCAATTCTTCTTTTAGAAGTTTAATCAATGTAAAGATATTGAATCCTACAAATTTTGCGATAAGACCCAGAACGACAATTACAAAGAAAATCATTGTTCCGTATACAGAAAGCGCTAACTTTCCTAACGGAATTAAAGATTCCAAACCGAACTTGGAGATGGTCACACCGATTAGGGCAAATACTCCAATAGGAGCAAATTTCATGATCATATTAGTTAGGTAGAACATTCCTTCTGCTGTACCTTGGAAGAAACGGAATACTGGTTTACCTTTTTCACCGATAGCGGCAATACTAAGTCCAAATAATACGGAGAAGAAAATGATCGCTAACATATCGCCTTGTACCATAGCTTGAACTGGATTGGATGGTACAATGTGAACGAGTGTATCTACAAACGATTCATGCTGCTTAGTTTCTGCTGTATCAACATAAGAGGAGATATCAGTCTGTTCCAGCTTATTCATATTTACACCAGCACCAGGCTGGATGATATTAGCGGAAATTAAACCAACAGCAATCGCAATCATAGTTACCACCACAAAGTATGATAGTGATTTAGCTCCTAGTTTACCTACCGCTTTTAAATCACCTACACCCGCAACTGCAACGATAAGGCTCGATACAATGATTGGTACAACAATCATTTTAATCATTCGTAGGAAAATGTCTCCGAATGGCTGTAAAAAGCTTTGGGCCGTCTCATTACCATAAAAAATGGCACCAACGATAATCCCTAGAATTAAACCAATGAAAATTTGGCTTGCTAAACTTAATTTGAACTTCTTCATATACTTTCCTCACCTTCCATAAAGTCTTTGATGCAAAAACATTTTGTCTCGGTAAGGGAAACAAGATACTAATAGAAAGAAAGTAATTTTTCTTTTTTTGAAAAACTCTGTCTTTACGCCGAAAAAAAAGACACTTCATGTGTCGATTTCTTATTGGCGTGAATATTCACACATGTTCCCTTAAAGACGCTGACGAGGTTAGCTGTCGGGTTAGGAATTGGAAACACAAATTGCCCTTTCATTTCTGAATTCACCCCTAGTGGATTAAAATCCACAAAATTGGGTCCCCCGTTCTTGGAATAAGATTAAGCGAGTTAACTTATAATAAAATATTATACTAAAAAGGTTAATCTGTAAATAATTATTCTCGTCCATTTTAGAAAAAATCTTTAAACATGTCTGAATATTCTGTATTCGTGACGATTGTACCTATTATTACACTTCCCGATTTTTACTCATTTAAGCTATATGGATATATAAATAATAACTAATTTGACATCCCCTTTCTTTAAGAAAGAAGCAGTTATTTTTCCAAAATGCCAAGTAATAGATACCTTACTTTTTCCCTAGAGGTGAATTTTTTATAAGTTTTAGTTTTCACTTTTTCAAATTGAATTGGAGTAATAAAATAGGAATGGTTCTTCACTACCCTATTCGGTTCTAGCAGGATGACATCACCTACCGACGGTCCCTTTATGAGTTCTTGCTTACCTTCTGCTTTAAGCCCTTTTGTAATGTAGTGTTTATCGACATAGCCTTTTTTAGTCAATTTGTAGACATACGGATTTTTTTGGTAATGTACTGCCTCTATGGGAATGGAGGGTACACCGGCTTTCTCATTGGTTATTACAGTAAGGTTGACTTTAGATCCCACCAACAAAGATTCGGTTTCTTCACCCTCCGGTTCAATTAAAGCCTGAAATGGAAATCTGTTATCCTTTTTTAGTGAAGGCTCTTCTGCTGGATAGGAATTGATACGGCCTATCGTTCCTTTCAATGCCTTTTTTAAATCAGAGGAACTTGCTTTTATAGTCATGCCCACTTCAGCCTTTTTCATCTCTTCTTCAGAGAAATCACCTTCAATTCCCATGTTTGTTGAAACGATGGATATAATCGGGTTATTCAGGTTTTTATTGATATTTTTAACTACACCATCAGCTTCACTCGTCGTCACAATCGCTCTAGCCTTCTCCTCAATTGAATTTAATTTAGCATCAAGCATTTTTACTTTTTCATTCAAACTGTTTTTTTCGAGTTCTTGCTTGTACATTTCTTGCTCAATGTTACTTTTAATAAGATCTGAAGAGCTTGTGGTTATATTAATATTCAAGTTTTTTTTCACAGATTCATCAATGACCGCTTTATCAGGCTCACGGTTAAGGGTCCCTTGAGAAACCCTTAACTTCCTAATATATTCGTCAATCCCTATAATTTCTCCCTCTGCAGCAGTTTTCTCCGCTTCCAAATTCGCTTTAAGCGCATCAAGTTCGGTTGTCGTATACTCAAACAACGAGGAGCCAGCCGTTACCGAATCTCCTTCTTTTACAAGGAATTTCTTAAAATCATTTTTCTTGGTTTCAAAATAGATATCATACTCTTCTACAGGCTTAATTACCCCATTTGTTTGAAAAGTATCCGTAATTGTATCTTTTTTTACCATTGACCAGTTTTCCACGAAAACAGTTCGTTCCACTTTGCTTCCTTTTTTTTCAATTAGGTATATGTTGACGGTTATTAACACAATCGATGCAATAGAGACCGCCGCCACTTTCCATTTCCCGCTCATTCTTTTCACCCGCCTTATACAAATACGCCCACTTGGATGTATGCTAAAAAGGCTTTAACAAACCACGTGGCCAGATAGAATAGAACAATCATTACAAGGACCAAATAATTATTTCGTTGTGAAAACTCCTTTAAATAGAAATATTGCAGGGCAATAATAAGAAATTGAAAAATGGTGATTTCGCTGGAAAAGTGAATAAAGTAATCACTTCTGAGAAAATACTGACCGATGACTCCCAATGAGAAAGGATTAGAATCGTTGCCTATATCCATTAATACAAATAGAGGAATCAGTAACGTTTTTTCCAATAATTGCAACCCAAAAATGATCATTTGAACGATAACTAATTTTATGTATGGGATATCTGTAACGATCCAAAAGAATAGGGCTGATAAAAATATGTATATGGATGGGTAGATTAGGCTTGCTATTATATTGCCGCCCAATATCAGAAACTTTCCTGTTTCAAATTCATTAACACTCATCTTCGTGATTTCTTTGGAAAATGATTCAGAACCAATGCCAAAATATCCACCAATAGCAAATACTATAATACTAAGAAAATATAAAAATAGTAATTTCCATCCAAGCCGTGTGACTGCCTCTGCATTTTGCAGCTGATAACGACTCCGATGAGGTTCTATAATGCCCTTTAACAATCTGACCTGGTACACCATATGTGTTCCTCCTGCAAAAAATGATATATCATCCTATATTTTATCTTATTTTGGAAACAATTGCAGAAATAAGGAATGAATGAAACAAAAAAAACACATAACCTTACCCTTAATATTTAATCCTCCTCACCAATTTGGAGTTAATACATATGGCCAAGGACTCTAATTCGAGTAGGCGTTTGGCTATAGTTCTTTCAATCCGTGAACGTTTCATCGCCATTTTTTCTAAAAATGCACCAAAGCTTGCGTTTTCCAAGATGGCAACGCCAAAGACCCCATCGTCTGGACTAACCATGGGAAAGGGCAATAAATTAGTACCGATAAAACATCCATTCAAGACCAAAATCATGATTCCTTCCCCTTCAATGAAATTCCCGTCATATTCTAGTTTATAGGAAAAGGGTGCATTATCACCAATCGTCCTTACCGCACTTAATAAATATCCTATCTTTCCGAACCTGGTTTTTTCCTGCACATCAATATTACTTGATGTATCAGAAATAAGCCCAATTCCTCAAAAATTGGTAAAATAGTCATTATTGGCCTGACCGATATCAATTGAACGAACTTTTCCATTTACTATTGCTTCCGCAGCCTGACGAACATTTTGAGGAATATTTAATGTTCTGGAGAAGTCATTGCAAGTACCTCCAGGTAAAATCCCAAACAACGGCCGCTTCCCAAGGGGTGAAAGGCCATTTATTATAAATCAGCATTCCCTTTTTCCACCTCATGATTCTTACCCCATACTAATGAAAGAAATTTCCTATCCTACTACTCATACTTTTTCCTAACCACCAGATGTTGAAACTCATTCATAATTCAAATATAGGAAAGTTCAAATGGCTTTAAACTCTAAGATATCAATAAAAAAGAGGCTATACGCCCCTTTCAGTAATGCCTTCACATATTCGCCAAATAATCCTTCATCGTTAAGACAAGCTTTGAACACAAAGGACCTCGTTTTTCATTTTTCTCCAAAAACAACAAAAGACTTTCCAAGATAATGGGACTTGGCCTAACTTTTGAAAACTCTTCTTGAATTGCCTTTAAAGCTTCCCTATTTTTACTTATTTCCATTCCCTCTTCTTTACTTGTTTCCACTTCCAACATTCTGCTGATGATCGAATGGATTTCCTCTTTTGGGCTCAAATCCCGTAGTGAGCATTCTGGTAAAGGAAATTGTTTCAGTAATGGATCTTCCATGGCCTCCAGGCTGGAGATAATCGAATCCATCCGGTTCAAGATAAAGTTAGGTAACAATTCCACTTCGAATGCATTTTTTTTCCTGATTAAAATTCCGATATATCCCTTGAAAAGTGAATCTAATATGATTGTGCAATCCGGCAGAAGGTCAGCCGAAAGTTCCGGGTATATTTCAATGATTTTACGCTTGAACCAAATCAAGCCCTCTTCATGGATATAATGTAAAAACTGATCAAGTTCTTTGCTGATATGGACCATTTGTTCTTGCATCAGCATTTTTATTAAGTTTGTATTTCCCGTCATATGCTCAATGTGAACAGTGATTTGCCTCAAAAATTTGTCTTTACTAGACAATGAAGCGTCCAACTCAAAATCAAGTAATGAGTCCGTCAACGCTTCATAATAATATTTAAAAATGGAGACGAGTAACTCTTCCTTCGATTTAAAATAATTATAAAAAGATCCCTTTGCTATCCCACATTTTTCAGCAATTTCCTGAACGGAAGTGGCATGATAACCTTTTTCCGCGAAAAGTTCTACAGACTTGTCTATGATCATTTTATGTTTTTCATTCATCAAATTCATCCTATCTCTTAAAATCGTCCGTTTATGACCAATGGGTCACATCTTCCAAATTGTATCCCAAAACCCTTGGAATCACAATGATAAAACTAACAGATATTATCTGTTGCAATCATAATCTATATACTATATATTTGAGTCTATGACCGACTAGTCACAATTTTAAGTATGGAGGGTACAAGTTTGAATTCAATAATTAAATTTTCTTTAAAGAATAAATTGGCAATCTGGTTGCTTACGATCATCATCGTTGCAGCGGGTTTATACTCCGGTTTAAACATGAAGCAAGAAACCATTCCAAACATCTCGACTCCATTAATAAGCATCTCCACTGTATATCCAGGAGCTGCACCTGAAGAAGTAGCAGATAAACTCACAAACCCGATTGAACAGAAAGTCACAAATTTATCAGGAGTTGAATTAGTCAGTTCATCTTCAATGGCAAATGTTTCTTCCATCCAATTACAATATGACTATGATACGGATATGGATGACGCTGTAAAAGCAGTGAAAGAAGCATTAGAGAAATTAGAACTGCCTGAGGGAGTGGATGACCCAAGCGTATCTAAATTAGAATTAAACGCTTTTCCTGTCGTCGCACTCAGTGTAACAGATAAGGATTCGGATTTACCAGCCCTTACAAAAAATGTCGAAGAGGTGTTAGTGCCTAAACTTGAAGGAATTGACGGCGTAACTTCCGTATCAATTTCCGGACAACAAGTGAATGAAGGGAGCCTTGTATTCGATCCAGAAAAAATGGCTCAATACGGGCTCGATGAAGAGACCGTAAAGAAGGTTATCCAGGCCGCAAACATCAACATGCCACTTGGCATATATAACTTTGATGATAAAGAAAAAACGATCGTTGTGGATGGAAACATTTCCACATTAAAAGACCTGAAAAATATAAAGATACCTTTAACGGCTGGTTCTAACACTGGAACGCCAGGGCAAACCATACCCGAAACCAATCAATTATCCCCTGAAATGGCATCGGGCACTGCCCAATTACAAAATGTCAAATTATCAGATATTGCCGATGTTAAAGTCACCGGTAAGGCTGAGTCGATTTCAAGAACAAACGGAAGCGAATCGATTGGAATCCAGGTTACAAGATCACCTGATGCCGATACAGTTGCAATCGTAGACGAAGTAAATGAAGTAGTATCGAATTTCAAAGAAGAATTTAAAGGCGTAAGCGCAAATACTACGCTAGATCAAGCCAAGCCAATTAAAGATTCTGTTGAAACCATGATAAGTAAGGCAATTTTCGGCTGTCTGTTTGCAGTCATTGTTATCATGCTTTTCCTAAGGAACTTTAAAACGACTTTAATTTCTGTCATTTCGATTCCACTATCATTGTTAGCAGCCGTGTTGGTGCTCAAACAATTGGACATCTCTTTAAATGTTATGACACTAGGAGCCATGACAGTTGCGATTGGCCGAGTCGTCGATGACTCCATCGTCGTAATTGAAAATATCTACAGAAGAATGGCTTTAAAAGGCGAACAATTAAAAGGCGGCGAATTAATTCGCTCAGCCACAAAGGAAATGTTCATCCCTATTCTGTCATCGACAATCGTAACTATCGCTGTATACTTGCCGTTAGCAAGCGTTACAGGGGCTGTAGGGGAACTATTCATGCCATTCGCCTTAACAATGGTGTTTGCATTAGTCGCTTCATTAATAATAGCCATCACTCTTGTTCCGGCCATGGCAGACTCTCTATTTAAAAATGGACTATCTAAAAAGGAATTAAAATCACATGAAGAAAAACCAAGCAAACTATCTGGATTCTACCGAAAAGCACTGAATTGGTCATTAAACCATAAGTTAATCACTTTCGGTACAGCCATTGTATTATTAGTCGGTAGCTTATTCCTAATTCCAAGCATCGGTGTCAGCTTCATGCCTGCAGATGAAGAAAAAACGATTATCGTTACTTACACCCCAGCACCTGGCGAATTAAAAGAGGATATTGAAAAGCAAACAGAAAAAGTAGAAAAATACTTCATGGATAAAAATGATGTGGAGACCGTTCAATACACACTAGGGGAAAACATGATGAGCGGCATGATGGGCGGCTCGGGTAACTCGGCTCTCTTCTATGTACTTTATGATGATGACACTGAAAACTTCGGGGACAAAAAAGAAAAGGTCATAAAGGATTTAACCAGCCTTGATTCACCTGGAACATGGAAACAACAAGAATTCACTCCAACATCAAGCAATGAAACGACGCTTTATGTATATGGAAATTCACAAAAAGACATTGAACCTGTAATCAATGATATTCAAAACATCATGAAGAAAAATAAAGATCTAAAAGATGTTGATTCTAGTCTTTCCGATGCATATGAGCAATATACACTAGTGGCAGATCAGAAAAAGCTTAGTGATCTTGGACTAACAGCTGCACAAGTTGGTATGTCCATTGCTAATTCCAACAAAGATGATGCTTTAACTACCATTAAGAAAGATGGAGAAGAAGTCAAAGTATATGTCGAGACAGAAAAAACTACATTTAAAGATAAAAAAGATCTTGAGAATACGAAAATCACTTCTCCAATGGGAATGGAAATACCATTAAAAGAACTTGTGAAAATCGAAGAAGGTAAGGCGTCCGATACAATAAGCCGTCGCGATGGAAAAATTTATGCCGACGTTTCTGCAACAATCAAATCGGATGATGTAGCAGCAGTAACGTCTGAGGTACAAAAGGAAGTTGAAAAATTAGACCTTCCTGCAAGTGTCACTGTTGACTATGGTGGAGTAACGGCAGATATCCAAGAGTCGTTCACTCAACTTGGAATCGCTATGTTAGCAGCCATTGCTATCGTTTACTTTGTCCTTGTCGTTACTTTCCATGGTGGCTTAGCACCAATCGCCATTCTATTCTCCTTACCATTCACGGTAATCGGGGCATTGGCAGGGCTATTCGTTGCAGGTGAGACGATCAGCGTTTCGGCAATGATGGGTGTCCTGATGCTTATTGGTATCGTCGTAACCAATGCCATTGTATTAGTGGACCGTGTTATCAAAAATGAAGAATCAGGTTTATCTATTCGGGAAGCTTTACTCGAAGCAGGATCCACCCGTTTACGTCCAATCCTGATGACTGCCCTTGCTACAATAGGCGCCTTAATACCTCTGGCAATCGGTGCAGAAGGCAGTGGATTAATATCACAAGGTTTGGGAATTACCGTTATCGGCGGACTAGTGAGTTCTACATTGCTTACACTTGTCATAGTACCGGTAGTATATGAAGTTATAATGAAAATAGGTAAAAAGAAGAAAAAAACAGTTAAATAATAAAGAAAAGAAAGAGGGAATCCCTAATTAAGGGGATTCCCTCTTTCTTTTCTGATTCAACAATAATACTTTTGAATTTTTCTACTCCGCCTTCATTTTCATAATGTTATTAATAAATACAACTTCATTTCGTCCTTAACAGCTTCCTGAGTCCTCTAGACAAGGCCTTTATGACTTGATTCCTTCCTTTTTAACCCTACCCCCGCCACGCGTGATATAAGTGCCCTATTCGTCGTCATTTCCAAGGAAATTCGTTTGTTTTTAAAACCGATTTTTATGTAAACAAAAAAAGGAAAGAACCTCGCCTTCCTTTTTGATTTCTATATATTAGTGTTTGGTGAAAGTTTGATCTATCGCATTTTCCAAATCCAACGATTTTTCTTTTAAATAACGCTTGGTCACATTTAAATCTTTATGACCGGCTAGCTTGGATATCGTTTGTATAGCTATTCCATTATCCACTAACCTTTGGCAAAAGGTATGGCGCAATTTATGTGGATGTACATTGTATTTTTTTAATATATATTGAACTGACCTCGGAGTGATCCTTTGATTATAACTTGAGATGAATAAGGGATCTGCTTTTTCTTTTAAAGAATGAAGATAATTTTTTACATGTTGTATAGCCGATAGTGTAAGGGGAACGGTTCTATCAATTTCACCTTTTGCGTTCCTGACAAGTATATAATTTCGCTCTGTTTCCATGATGATGTCCTGACCATTTAAGTCACATAATTCAGAAACGCGAATTCCAGTATGCAACAAAAGGTAGACGATGGCAATGTTCCTAAGGTTTCCTTCTGCTTCTATATCTCTTAACAGGATTTGCTGCTCTTTTATGCTTAAAGTTTCAGGCACTTCTAGCTTGTGCTCTTTAACCTTGCGTTCCACGGAAAGCATTACTTGTGGCTTGCCTAAAAATTTAAAGAATACATTTAGAGCGATATAGTGTTTTTCGATTGTCCCTGGACTTTTCTTGCAATTTTCTAAATAATCAAGATAATCCTGAACATCTTCAGAATGAATCTCCATCAATATCTTTTGTGTCTGGTCACAAAACTGTGAAAGGACACCAGTATACGTTTTGATTGTATTAGCTGATTTGCCTTGGTCTCTCAACCATTCAGCAAACGAAAAAATCATTTCATCTTTAGCAGAGGTATCCATCGGCTATTCCCCCAATGACAGTTTCAGAACTACGTTAAGTTTAACATATTTCCCTACAGAAACGAAGAATTCTGTCCCTATGTCTTAAACAGACATGGATTATACAGATAGAAGCAGAAATTATTTGCTTATTTATCACTAGATGCATTTATAGTTTGTCCTTGTATATATACTTTCCTATACTGAATATAACTTTCTTTATTATCTTTTTTAGTCTCTACCTTTTAACAGGTTTAAACAATTAGAGACATAAGCAATAACAACTGTAAAAAAGACCAGCCGGATGGCTGATCTCGTAAATGGCTTGGCGGCGTCCTACTCTCACAGGGGGAAACCCCCAACTACCATCGGCGCTGAAGAGCTTAACTGCCGTGTTCGGAATGGGAACGG
>NZ_JBNNOR010000030.1:0-40516 GCF_050274955.1 Peribacillus sp. NPDC006672 | reverse complement strand
ACCTTGATTATAAAACAAAAAAAGGTAGATTTCCTCAGAATAAACTGAGAAAATCTACCTCTATTGGCCCGAAGGGACTTTTTCAGTGCCCTCGGGTTAACACCTGTCTTTTTTTCCATTTTTCAACCCCTCCGTCAGATAGGGATGTGGAAACCCTCATTCAAAATGATTAGGCCACCACTTTTCCCCAAACGGATGGTTTTTCTACATGAAAATCAATTTATGCTGATTATTGAACCGGTATTCCAATTTCATGATATCCCGGACGAACTCTGGTCCATATAGATTTAAGTAATAAAAAACATTCCAAATCCTCTCCTGGGGTGATCCAAGAGGATACATTGAATTTGCTATCCGTTCATATTTTTTCAATATGACCGAATGACGTTCCTTTGTACGGTCACCAATTTTCCCATACATAAAATCCAGTTGCTTTTGGATGAATTCAATGTTTTTGTTCAACATTGGCTCAAGTCCTTTATCTATAGAGACAGCGTGGACAAAAAGCTTTCCATGGTTCTCTTCAAGCTGTGATTTCAGCATCCCAAACAGCTGGTCAATCGTCTCATCTTTCACGGAATCCAGATAACTTTTTACTGCATTAGCGGTTCCTTCAGTCAGAACAGTTTCCAAACTGAGTTCCATTTCTTCAAGATCCGCATGGACACTGCGCTCTACAAGCGTGATGTTTAACCTAGGAATGATCGGAGGCATCTTCATGGAAAACAACTCAAAAGCCTGTTTTAATTCTGCCCAATAGGCTATTTCCCCTGGCCCAGAAATGAAAGCCAAAACAGGGAAAAGCATTTCCTGCATAAGTGGGCGTGTAATGACATTGTTGCTTAATCGTTCTGGATGATTTTTAGCTATCAGCAGGAGTTCCTGCCTGGAAAAAGATACCTCGCCGTTTTTCCCGCTGAAACCACCTTCTACACGTTCGAGTAAACATCGGTCTTTTTTTTCTGGATCATAATAAAATAAATTCGCTGCCTGTTTATCCATTTCTATCATTTTTGCATACCCTTTAGCATGCATGAATGACTGCTGTTCCTCGACCACTTCAGCAATCCTTTCACTTTCATTGATCATCGATTCGAAGTAGGCCCTCTCGATTCGCCTTAAT
The DNA here is from genome assembly GCF_050274955.1 of Peribacillus sp. NPDC006672. Taxonomy (NCBI): domain Bacteria; kingdom Bacillati; phylum Bacillota; class Bacilli; order Caryophanales; family Bacillaceae; genus Peribacillus; species Peribacillus sp. NPDC006672. The sequence continues at coordinate 39,393 of NZ_JBNNOR010000030.1, read as the reverse complement.
TCCGGATCTCCCGCATCGACTAGTAAAAGGCCATATTCTTTGAACCATTCATGAATCAGCTGGGCGAAAAAATCGACGAAGGTTTTTGATTGCCTAATGGTTTCTTTCATATCAATCAGAAGTTTATTCGTAAAGGCCGTTTCACCATATGTTTCAATGATTTCTTCAAACCACTTCTCTGCCTTTTCCGTTTCCAGTTCCACATCAGAAACCATTGTTTTATACGGCTGATAGGAAGGATAGGTTTTTTTGTAGGGTTTACCGTTTTTCATTACATAAACATGATTCACTTCAGCCAAATCATGATCTTCTCCAGCTATCCAAAAAACTGGAATCACTGGCTGCCCTAGTTCTTTTTCCTGTTCTTCCGCAAGCTTAATGACCGAAATCACTTTATGAATGGTATATAACGGACCAGATAATAACCCAGCTTGCTGTCCTCCAATCACAACCACGGAATCATCCCTGCGCAACCTTTCAATATTTCCCTTAACGGCCTCACTGCTTGAAAGACGAGACATGTATTGTTGTATGTAATCCGACAATTCACCACGTAAAAAAGAGCGGTTCATCAATTCATTATATCTATTGCGATAAATGTCAGGCTTAGCCAAGTCATAGTGAAAATAATCCTCCGTTTCAAGGCGGTTTTGTAAATAGTCCGATGCAAAACGGTTTAAAGATGGTAACGCGAGATCTTTCATCTCCATTTCTGTTCTCCCTTTCTCTGCAACTACAATTCTTTTTAGAGTATAACATTCCGGTTTAAGAAAACAAAAGAAGTTGCCCAGCAGCAGAAAATTGATGCGATGTTCTATGTTATGTAGTCAATATCTTAGTAATACTTGTAATTAAACCAATGGAAAATAACAGAAGATAAGCTACGAAAAAGAAGGCGAAGTTCACTCTCCAAAAACCCTTTAATACCTTATGGAAAATGATTTCTTCTTTAACCTTGTAATGGACAAGGACCACCACGAGTGCGTTGATGATCATGATGAGCATGATCACCCAAAGAATTTGCTTATCCCAAATTGTAATAATTAAATAATGGACGGATAATACGAACAGAAGCGTACTCATGTCCATTGCAAATTGAACGGAGCGCCTATGGTTTCCAGTGAATTGTTTGGCACTTATAAAAAAAAGTATATACCCTACGAAAGGCAAGGTAATGAATATCGCGGCAAGGCTAGAAACAACGTTCGGCACACTCTCATCCCCCCTGAGACTCTTTTCCTTTGACCATCTTATATAGATAAGACGTCAGGCGATCATTTTTCCCTTTACTCTTTGCCTCCGAGAGGATATGACCCAAAATAGCATCAACTTCCGTTTTTCGGCCATTTTCTAAATCTGTTAGCATCGACGATCGATTTTCAGCTGTCGCCATACAAACGGATTTCACATGTTCAAATGACTCTGTTCTATTTTGCATGTCCAAAATACCAGAGATTTCTTCAAAAAGGGTTTGAAACAATTGATAATAATAGGCATTAGTGATTAGACCGCCATTTTCCACGGCAAGGATCGCTGTTAGTGGATTTATCACTGAATTAACGACTAGCTTATCCACCAGCATTGTATGATAATCTTCACTCTTAGCGAAGGGGAATTGATCGAACATTTCATTAACTAACGAGAGTTGTTCAAGTTCCCCTTTAAATGAAGCGATTCTTGTAATACCTAATCCAATGTGTTCTACGGTATTCAAATCATGTTTTAATGCCCCATGCTCCACTACCCCCACATAGATGGCTTGGGATTGAAGCTGCTTCAAATAAGAAATATGCCCGTAGCCATTCTGCAAGAATAGCAATGGAACCTGGATATCATTGATCCTAGGCAGTATTTGCGGCAGGTGATATTGCTTAACGGCCATTATAAGAAGATCCTCATCCGAAATCCCCTCATCCAAGCTCTTAGAAACGATGCCTGCCTGCAGACGGCTTTCACCATCCACAATAAGACGAATACCCTCATGATTGATGATGGAGGCCTGTTCCGAAGTACGGGTATAAAGAGTCACTCTATGCTTTTCACTCAAACGAGATGCAAACAGCAGCCCAATGGCCCCTCCCCCAATGATTCCAATTCTCATAATAACCTTCCTTACTTTTTGAAATATATTTACTATTTTAACACATTATCTTTTTTATCCTGCATCAATTTTCACATCAACAACTTTGGAAAACCCCGCTAATCAGCTTAAATGAAGTTCCCTGCCCATCAACAAGGGTCGCAATAAAAATCAACGGAAAGAATTATAAATACCCATTAGAAGATATATTTCCTTCTTTAAGCGATAATTTAATGGTATATTAGATAGGAAAAGCTTACATTCTTTAGACTATATAGGAACAAAGAACCTCCAATCTCAACCGGCGAGAAATCGAAGGGAATAGGGCGGGGGATAAAAGGCTGTAAGCATTTAGTCAGCAAGGATAAATCGGTCGATGTCACACTAGGTTTAGCCTTTAGCTGGAATTCCACATGGTTACGATCTGTGGGATGACTTTCAATGGGTACTATGGGAAGAGGTTTATCAGAATTAAGGGGGAGCTTTTTTATGGAATACAAGGTGGAACGATTACTTGTTAATTTTAAAACGCTTGAGGAATTCAAAAAGTTCAAAGAATATGGGATACAGGAACTGTCAATGCTAGATGATTTAGAGGGTAACATCATTGAAAATGACAGCCAGTCACCTTTTTATGGAATCTTTTATGGCGACAAACTTGTAGCACGGATGAGCCTGTATAAAAGAAGCGCTAAATTCGACCAATATTTTGACAATTCAAGGGACTTCCTTGTTCTTTGGAAACTTGAAGTCCTGCCTAACTATCAGAAAAAGGGTTATGGAAAAGCTTTAGTCGAATTCGCCAAAAGCCTGAACATGCCTATCAAAACCAACCCAAGAGTTCATTCACAAGACTTTTGGAAAAAGATGGGCTTTTCTGCAGTTTCCTATGATATGGAAAGGGACCTTGGAGAAAACCCACTGATTTGGAGCCCATTTGACAAACAAGAAAATAAAGAAATAGATACACAAGAATAAGGAAGTATAGAAAATGCGGGCGGATTTTCCCACCCGCATTTTTTATTTATTTACTCTTTCTAAATTACCATTCTTATCCATTTGAAAACTCACCTTGGGATTCGTTTTTTCATCTTCTTGTACACTAAGCTTTCTTGCCCGCTCCATAATCTGCATTAACGCCCGATAATCTTCCTCAACCGCTTTCAAGTTTTCTTTAAGCAGTGAATTCTCTTCCAGTAATCGGCCATTTTCTCGGTCAAGAAATAGGGATCGCTCAAAAATCCGTTCTTTTTCCTTATTTACAAGCTGAAAGAATTCATCCATTTTGGTTAAATATAATATAACTTCCTGGAGGGTAATAGATTCTTTTCCTTCCTCCTGGAGCGATTTTTGTTCAATAGTGTTATTTTCCACCACTGCAACGGGATCCCTTTCCGAATCAGGATCATTGACTACCTGTTCTTTCCTTTGTTTTTTTGCCAGCTCAATCCCTGATTTATATTGCTTCCTTACAAATGAATTCCAACGGAATCCACATGCAGCCGATGTCCTCGATAACTGTTTCCCCACTTCTTCAAAAGCCTTTAATTGTGTACTGCCTTCCCGTATATGCCTTAGCACCACTTCAGCCAACAACAAATCTTCATCGTGAGTCCATGCATCTTGTCTCGCAATCGACATCTCTCTACCTCCCAGCAAGTTTTAATTCATAATATGCACATGCTAGGAAAGATAGAAGATATATAGAGGGTGTAATATTTATTTTTTCTTATTTAAAAAACGGGCAACCGCAGCATGATGCTCATCACTCGCCCACAGTTTAGAACATTCCCGGATTTCCGCATCCATTCTTCCTCTAAGCCCGCTATCCTCCCATTTATGGACCAACAATCTTTTATAAGCCATCAATACCCCTGTCTCATGGCGAAGAAAATCTTCTGCGAACTTCTCCCACCCATCCAATCCTTCTCCGACTATCTCATCTACGAAACCAAATTCCTTTGCTTCCTCAGCTTTATGTATTTTTGCATCCAATAATAGCTTTAGCGCTTTTTGCTCTGGTATTTTTTCAAGCAAAAGTGAAGCACCGCCCCAGCCAGTCGTAATTCCTAGAGTTCCTTGTACAAATCCCAGTTTAACCCCGCTCTTTGCCAATCTGAAATCACAAGCTGTCGCTATTTCGCATCCCCCGCCGACTGCGCTTCCGTTAATGAGCGCAAATGTTGGTTTAGGAAAAACTGCTAGTGTATAAAGTATTTCCCCCATTTTCGATAACATAGTAAAGGCCTCTTCTTCTGTATGCAAATCCTGAAATTCACTTAAATCCCCACCTGAACAGAATGCCTCAGAGCCCGCCCCTGTCAGGACCAGTAACTTAACTTCGTCATCGCGTGCCGCTTCTGACAATATTGACTTAAGTTCGTCCATCAATTGATAATTCACGGCATTCCTTTTCTCCGGTCTATTAATTAGGACCTTCATGAAACCCCGTAAATCCTTTTCAACTTTAATCATCCGATACACGTATTCACCTTCTCCAAAGTCATCACCAAATATAGATGATTCCAAATATTCTGCCAAAAAAGTTTGCAAAAAAAGCACAGAGATATATCTCTGCGCTTTGATTAGCGTGTTGCATCAAGAAAGCAAAGCTCTCAAGTAGGTCAAGAAATTATTTTGCGACAACTTCTTTTCCTTTATATGTTCCACATTCTTTACAAACGTGATGTGAAAGAGTCATTCCACCACAGCTCGGGCATTCTACCATACCAGGTACTTGAAGCTTGAAGTGTGTACGACGTTTTCTTTTTACAGTTTTCGACGTTCTTCTAAAAGGTACAGCCATTATTCCCACCTCCTTAAAAAATATAAAAAAGCTGGAAAAATCGGATTAGCGATTTTTCGTTCCAATCAAGATTCTTTATTGTTGTCAAAAAAGTCGGCAAGCTTTGCAAATCTCGGATCAACCTTATGCTCATTTTCTTCTTCAGAAATAACAGCCCAGTCTTTCCCAGATTGAGGAGCAGCTTCATTCGAATCGACATCCTCACAAAAAACCTGCATCGGAATTTCTAGCAATAAATTTTCTTTAATTACCGGTATAAGGTCTACAACGTCACCTTCCACAACAGTGACATCATCTCCGTAGAAATCAGTGCCATCTGCCTTTAAAAGAAAGGTTTCCTTTGTATCAATATCAATCGGATATTTAACGTCTACCAGTGTACGGGAGCAAGGTAATGTTAATTCACCTGAAAGATGCAAGTGAAAAGTAATCTCGGTCGAGCTTATATCAGCTCTTCCTGCTACTCTAATCGGAGAAACATCGCGAATTTGCGGGTCTCTTTCTCTAATGTCTAAGACATCCACCAGTTCATCAAACCGTAAATCTTTGTCCCGAATTTTTTGAAGTTGACTAATTGTCCATTTCAAATGAAATCACCTCAAGGCAACAAAAATAATTATAGCTTTCAATTATAAGTTTGTCAATATTTTTTCTTTACACTATAATGTAGTCATCCTAACTGATTATCCAAGGTTAAGAATCTTTTCAAACAAAAAATCAAGACGAACATTATAGTAATTTTACTTGAAATACTATTTTAGCACTAAGTTGAAAAAATACAAAGTTTTTCTCTGAGGTGAACGAATGAAAGCTTGCGGTTTAGTTGTCGAATATAACCCTTTTCATAATGGACATGTTTTACATGCAAGAGAAAGTAGAGAAAAAACAGGGGCAGATATTGTGGTGGCAGTTATGAGCGGGCCCTTTTTACAACGTGGCGAGCCTGCTATCGTCAGCAAGTGGAAACGTGCCGAAATGGCCTTGAATGGCGGCATAGATCTTGTCATCGAGCTTCCCTATGCTTTTGCAACACAGAAGGCGGAGATATTTGCAAAAGGATCTATCTCTCTTTTGGAATCCCTTGGCTGTGACTCTTTTTGCTTCGGAAGTGAGGATGGCAGAATTGAACCATTCATCACCGCCCATAGAATTCTTACAGATAATTCCGCTGCATTCGACGCCGCCATTAAATCGTACATGGATGCCGGTAATAGTTATCCGTCCAGTGCTGCCCAGGCCTATCGATTGATCACCAATGGAGATGCGGCACTGGATTTGACGAAGCCTAATAATATTCTTGGAAAGGAATATGTAAGTGCTGCCCTGTCTAACGGCTTTTCCATTCGCCCTTATACGATTCAAAGGGTTGCTGCCGGATACCATGAAACAAAGTTGTCTAAAGACCCTATTGCCAGCGCAACCGGGATACGTAAAGCCATCCATGAACACCAGGAATTGGATCCTGTTTCCAGTTATATTCCTCAGTCGACAATGAGTGCTCTTGAGCAATATTTATCGAACTATCATGCCCTACATGACTGGGAAATGTATTGGACAATGTTGAAATACCGAATCCTGTCTTCCCCTTTAATCGAATTGGCAGAGATTTACGAAATCGAGGAAGGCATAGAACACCGAATAAAGGAGATTGCCAAACAATCTTCGAGCTTTACTGGATTCATGGCCGCTCTGAAGACAAAACGGTATACATGGACACGACTTCAGCGGATGTGTGTCCATGTATTGACTCATACATTAAAGGAACAAGTGATTCACAATGACCAACCATCCTATATCAGACTTCTTGGCATGAATGGCCGGGGACAAGAATATCTTCGTACCGTAAAAAAAGGCTTACCTCTCCCGCTCATCTCTAAACTTTCGTCCTATCAGAAGCAGGACATCGATATGGACTTACGAGCGGCACAGGTGTATGCATTGGGCTTGTCCGAACCGTATCAAGCTGACTTGATGAAACGGGAATATGAAGCCCCCATCATTATCAAATGAAGTGCTTTAAACTTGGCCTGCCCCATCCTTAAATATAAAATCAGCTAATCAAAAAAAAGCGCAAACAGTAGATGACTGCCTGCGCTTTTTTTTATTTTTCTTTTTCTTTTAGATTCGTTAAATAGGCCAAAGCATCCTCAAAGTTGTCAACCGGAACGATCTTCATGTCCGTTTCAATGTCCTTTGCTGCAATGAGTGCATCTTCATAATTCGAACCAGCCACTCCGTTTTCATTTGGGGCAAAGAATATTTCGGCCCCAGATTTATCTGCAGCCACTATTTTCTGTTGAATCCCGCCAATTGGACCGACTGTCCCATCATCCGACATCGTTCCTGTACCGGCAATATCATATCCTTTTGTAAGGTCGCCTTCTGTTAATTGATTATAAATCTCCAAAGAAAACATTAAACCGGCAGAAGGTCCGCCTATTTGTTCTGAATCTATGGCAATCGCCGGTTTTGTGATCACTTTTCGGTTATCATCAAGCGAAATGCCTATTCCAACCCTATTTGGGTCATCTTTAAAAGGCTGCAATGAAAGAACGGCTGTTTTCTTCGTCTCCTCCCGCTTATACACTATTTTCACTTCATCTCCAGCTTTTTTTCTGTTAATGTAATCCATGAATTCCTGTGCAGACTTGAAATTAACATTATCGACCTGAATGATTTGGTCGCCCGCTTTCAGTTCTTTAGCTGCCGGCATTCCTTTAAGCACGTCCAAAACATAAACACCCAGGTACTCGTAATCGACTTCTTTCCCTGCTTTTTCATATGCTATCTGAATGGCATTATTTTTAGATTCATCCATTAAGTGAAGCTGCCTGATATTATATTCTTCATCTGTTTCATCTTCGCTTCGAATGGAGGTCTCTGGATAAAGCTCCTGATATTTGCTCCACTTCGCCAGCATATAGGAATAAATATTCGCCCGGCCCATCCTTACAGTGGTTAACATAAAGCTGCCTTTCGCTTCATCTCCTCCGGAAACCTCTATGATTGGCTCCAATTCTTTAGCCATTCCTGGTTTTGATACATAAAAAGGTAGGGAATAAAGGGCTGATGCTATGAGAAGTATAGCCACCACCAGGAAAGTGCGTACATACATTTTACGGCTCATTTTCAAAGGACTCCTTCCAAGTAACAATGCTTTGCTTAATTTGATCTATTTTTCCTCTTGCAGCTTCTTCTCCAATACTAATTATTTCCTGAACGTTTGTAAATGATTTCGAGCTGTATTTCTCAACCCTGGGGCGGATCATGACGTCTGAAGCAAACTCCCTGCTTTTAACCAGCTCCATTTGCAGGATATCGAGGCTTTGCATGATGACATCATAGATTGAGTTTATCTCCATATCCTGTTTCACGTGGGCTACATCCACTCCAATTATGATATCGGCTCCCATATCCTTCACGACGGAAACAGGGACCCTGTCAACAACCCCGCCATCAACAAGCAGTCGATTTCCAATTTTTTCGGGAATGAAAATGCCCGGAATGGAGATGCTTGCCCTTACAGCTGGAGCGATGGGACCTTCCTGAAAAATGACCTTTTCCCCCGTTTTTATATCAGTGGCGACCACTGCCACAGGAATATCGAGTTCTTCAAATTTCTTACCATATGTAAATACCCTGATTAAATCCTTTGTCCGTTTACCTGAAATGAGGCCCATTTTAGGGATGGTAAAGTCTAAATAATACTTTCGCTTAAATGCACGGGACAACTTATACAGCCTCTCGATATCCGAACCTGCTCCATAAAAGGCCGCAACCATAGCCCCCATGCTGCTTCCAGCAATCATATCTATCGGAATGCCTTCTTGCTGTAATACCTTTATCACACCAATATGTGCAAACCCCCTAGCTCCTCCTGACCCAAGTGCAAGCCCGACCTTTGGTTTCGACAAAGATATCCCCCCTCCCGCTGAAATAACACTCATTCAAAGTTATGGTCTTAAACGGATTTATAGAAGCATATTATTTATATTGACAGTGAAACAAGCATTGCAGAAAAAGCCTATAGCCATGTAATTGAATGGCTACATTGAAATTTCCATTGTACGGATCATCTTCATTTCAAGTCGGTACAATCCACGTTCCATCCTGTACCTTACTTTTCGAGAAAAGGAAGTTCATATTTTATTATATACGAAACGGACTGCCCTTATTTAGTAACCTTCAAGAGGAGGCTGAATTTTGCTAAAATCAAAATCTAAAACAGTAGTGTTAGCTACCTCCGCCACGATGATGGCAGTTGGCTTGATCATCTTCCCCCAAGAATCTTTTGAAGCTTCCAAAAGCGGGCTGAATATGTGGTGGAAAATTGTTTTCCCTTCTCTTCTGCCTTTCTTGATTTTATCGGAGTTATTAATCAGTTTTGGGGTTGTTAGGTTCATCGGCGTCATTCTCGAACCATTTATGCGTCCATTGTTCCGTGTACCAGGAGTGGGCGGGTTTGTTTGGGCAATGGGACTTGCATCAGGGTTTCCAGCTGGAGCGAAGTTCACTGTAAGGCTGCGTCAGGAGGAACAATTGACCCGGATTGAAGCTGAAAGACTTGTTTGTTTTACTAATTCATCAAATCCATTGTTCCTGTTCGTTGCCGTTGCCGTAGGGTTTTTCCACAATCCTCATTTAGGGATCATCCTTGCGCTTTCCCACTACCTAGGAAACTTTTGTGTAGGCATCATGATGCGTTTTTACCGTTGGAAAGAAGAAAAATCCCATACAAAAGTAATGACCAAGCTTCCCTCCATTAGACAAGCGTTTAGCCAGATGCACCGAACCCGAATAAAAGAAAAAAGACCATTTGGCAGTTTACTTGGAGATGCAGTCATCTCATCCATTCAAACCCTATTAATGATTGGAGGATTCATTATACTCTTTTCGGTGGTCAACAAACTTTTATTTCACATGAACATTACCGGATTGCTCGCATCGTTGGTCGGAGGGATTTTACATATTTTTAATTTCCCGGATTCCTTAAGCCTACCGTTCATATCAGGCATGTTTGAAATGACTCTTGGTTCAAAATTAACCAGTTCGGTCGAAAATGCAAATCTCTTTCAGCAAACTGTGATGACAAGCTTCATCTTGGCTTTCAACGGATTCAGCATTCAAGCGCAAGTTGCCAGCATCATAGCCGCAACAGACATTCGTTTCACTCCCTTTTTTCTGGCTAGGATAGTACATGGCCTTGTGGCATCCATAATCACCGTCTTGCTTTGGGAACCATTCTATAATGGCAATAGGTACAGCGGCATCCCAATACACGCCTTCCCAGTCAGTGGATCTGGTGAACATGCGCATTCCCTTTATCAGAACATGCTTGATTTCGGTCCTATTCTTACCCTCGCGTTTTTGATCCTATACATCATCATATTTACCAAAAGGCTGTTCAAAGGCCCTTCTTAAACCGAAAAAAGAGCATTGCGCAGTTAGCAATGCTCTTTTTTCTATTCTTTTTGTTCCCCGTATTTTTTGGAAAGAGCTTTCTGGACAACAGGTGGCACTAATTCAGAGATATCCCCGCCATATTTCGCAACCTCTTTCACGATACTTGAACTTAAGAAAGAATATTGATTTTTCGTCATGATAAAGAATGACTCTATTTTACTGTTAAGGAATCGGTTCATTGAAGTTCCCTGCATTTCATATTCAAAGTCGGAAGTCGCCCTTAGACCCCTGATAATAGCATTCGCGGAAACGCTTTCAGCATAGTCGACCGTCAATCCTTGATAGAAATCCACTTTAACATTTGACATATGGGCCGTGGCTTCAGTAATCAATTCCAGCCTCTCCTCCACTGTGAACAGTGAATTTTTCGCTGAATTGTTCACGATGACCACATACACTTCATCAAAAACATTCGCTCCCCTTTGAATGATATCAAGATGACCAAATGTTATTGGATCAAAACTCCCCGGACAAATCGCTATTTTGGACATTCATAGTTCCCCCTGTTCGTGTACGTTTCCCCAGTGATAAATCGTAACAGCAATGACGCCATAAACCTCTTTTCTCTTAACGGTAAAATCGCCAACTCTTTCTGGCAATGTAACATCATGGCCATGTTCACAAACAATATATCCCATATCGCTCAGCAATCGGTATTTATGTATTTCTTCAAGAATCTCCACAAGCTTTTGTTTCTTATAAGGTGGATCAAGAAAAATTAATTCAAAAGTCATTTCCCTTTTCACCAAAGCTTTCAATGCACGCTCTGAATCATTTTTATAAACTTCAGCACGATTTGAAAACTTACATAGTTCCAAATTGGCCTTAACCGTTTGATTTGCTTTAAAATCCCGGTCAACAAATATGGCTTTATCCATGCCCCTGCTTAACGCTTCAATTCCCAGTCCACCGCTCCCGGCAAACAAGTCCAGAACTTGCCCTCCTTCGAAATAAGGACCAATCATATTGAAAATGGATTCCTTGACTTTATCAGTAGTCGGCCGGGTTCCTGTACCCGGTACAGCCTTAAGTGGTCTTCCTTTGCAAATTCCGGAAACGACCCTCATCATTCTCACCACATTTTATGACAAATTTCTGTTACTTTCCTATCCTAACATATTAGAAAAAGCTAGCCAATAATAAAAGCCATTTCCTTCAATTGCAAGATGAAAATCAACTTATCATTTCGTACATTGGATAGATGATTTCCATTCTTTTTATAAATCACCTACATTTTGAATAACAAAGTGGTTTTTGGTAATAATATGAATAACAACATTCCTTTTTAGGTGTTGTTGCCAACCGCGGAGAAGGCTTACGTTTCCCCATAAGTTCTTCCTCCGGTTTCTCCTCTCCCTTTGCCTTCTGGTCCTTATTTAGACATAGAAGGACCCTGCAAATTTTTGCAGGGCTTTTTTTATTGACAAAACCTCTGATACCTAGGTTTCTTTTTCATGATTCGTCAATGAAGTTGTCCTTCTCTTTTATGAGGGATAATGATAAAGTAATGATTAATAAGGTAGTTAGGAGAGGTTTAATTGATTCAACGTTTTATTGAACTTGGACAAGGATATTCCGATATATATGAGTTGTTGGAAGTAGGACGCAATCAGAAACATCGAGTTGCAAGGCTTTTGGCCCTGCATACAACAATAAATGATAAAAAGGTAACGTCATTGGTTATCGTCATGCAGCCTACAGATCCAGGGAAATTCCAGCCGCTTTACATTTGCCGTGAAGGTATACCGAACCCTCATGCAAACAAAAACAAACGCTATGAGCTTTTTGAGGGTTTGGCGGAGGAACTAGACAAATCCATAATCGAAATCGATGTAAAACCTTCGGTGCTCTTTGCAGAAATCGAGTTGTACTACCAACACTTAATCGGGATTTTGCGAATGAATAGATATCTGCCTCCACTAGGTTGAGAGATATTGATGCACTAATTGAAAAAAGCTGACTCCGCAAGAGTCAGCTTTTTTTAAATCCCCATTTTATAATCATATTCTTTCGCTTTATCCGGTTTGGAGTTTTCGAATTCCACCTTCAAAAAAGGCTTGTAAGAAAGGTCCACTTTTTTTACGAACGAATAATTATTCAGTTTTTCCACCAGTGGCTCCACTTCATCCATATTCGTATAAAGGACTACATATTTCAACTTTTTTGAAACATAATGGATATTCCCAAATTTCCTTAGCATTTTGGCTTGCTTTAATGTATGTAAATAGACGATGATTCCCTGTCTCGCTCCAAGCATATCAATAACTCCCTTTTATAAAGGTTTTAACTAAGTGTAGCATAGCAGAATCTTTACTTTCAACCAAGAAAAAAGATTATAAACGAAATTCTCTTACTATTATGAATATACATACTGTGAAGGGAGCCGGAAAAACGATGGATTTAGACCAAATTTGGCATCAATTTATGGATCATCTATTAGATAATGATGAAATTACCCAAGCTTCGATAAAAAAATTCACAGGTATACCATTTTTATATATCGATTTTCATCCGGCACAAAATGATAAAAGTAAACTTTCTCTCATAATAAAAAAAGCCGCAGGCCTTTCAATGCGTGGCAAGCAGCTCCATTGTGAAACCATATTCGTACGGCATGAAGAACCTTTATATGTATTCCGTCACCGTTTTTATGTGCCGCAGCAAAAGATGTTTTGCTGCGGTAATCTTTGTCCGGACTGTATCCTATACCGAAGTTAACCCCTTCAGTCTTCAATCGCATTTGTAACGTATCCAGAATATAAAAAAGGCGAAAAACTGGTGTAAGGTTCAAAGAAGGATATTTTCCTCCCACTTTCTGAAGAAGGTGCCGTACATGAAACAGCCACCGAACTCCGAAATAATATCGAATTTCGATGGCTGCAGGTTCTTTCTATAAAAGCCGACAAATAATTGTTATGATCTGGCTATTTCTTTAAGCCGAGCATCCACAACTTCCGCCGGTTCCGCAACTTCCCGTTGAACATCCACCTGATGATACAAAAAATGGATTGCCCGCAGGGGTTTTGACCTGTTCGGAAACCGCTCGTCCTATTCTTCCGCTTATTTCATCAAGAACGGATTGCAATTCGGTCTCCGCCCGCTTAAACTCGGCAACGGCTGGATGCATATCCATGTCTCGTTTAGCTTCCCTTGTTTCTAAATTGATACGCTTATAATCCGGATGATATTTACCGAACCTTTGAACATCTTCAAATAGATCCTTTAGTGAAGTAAACTTGGAAATTTTCCGCTGTGCCTCTTTGTCGCTCTGTAATTTATATAAACTAAGGAGATATTCTTCCCCTATTTCAGAATGAAGAATCATTTCAGCTAATCCGTCAGCCTGTTGTAAAATGTCGATGATTTCCATAGTAGCAAGCATAAACAAGCTCACCTCCATCACCATTTTACCATTTCTCCCTTACACATGCTAATGGTTTGATTAAATCGAGGAAGTGATATGTACCTCGAACTCTTTTTGAAGCCCTGTTTTTTCACCTGAAGCATTCAAAATCTCCAGCTTAATTTTATGCATGCCATTCGGGACATCCTTTAAGATAAATGCAGCCGTTCTCATATCGACTTTCTTTTGATTATCAATAAATACAGAAACAGTTGCCAATTGTTCAGAATTCGTTTCAGAAAACACATAGTTTTTCAAGTAGCACTCCACATAGACAGAGTTGCCTTTCACAAAAGTTTTTAACCGAAAGTCCTCATCTGAGTTTCGGACGCTCGATACAGTGGTGGCAGCTTTAAGGGAAGGTTCACCTTGTAGGGCTACTCCTGAATTTTCAGGTTCCGGTATTTTCTTTCCACACCCCGATGCTGCCATCAACACTGTTAGAACCACAATCAACTTTCTCATAACATCGTCCCCCTTTTGCCTTTATTGTTCGCCAAAAGGAGTAATTTACTCTTTTTTTCTTCATTCTCCCGGAGTATTCATCGCTTGAAACATATGAAGCATCATGGAAGCAACCTGAACGCTTTCTGAAAATTTAGAAACCCGATGTGGAATCGACTTCTCAAAAAAATATTTAGCTTCAGTTTCAAATTCATCCACTTCATGAGGATTACGCATTAACCTTTTGTACCAAGCAGGTTGAATCCTCAAGTAATTTCGCATATCTTCGTTCGTTTGAATGAATTCATATATATTCTGGCGCATGAAAAACCCTCCTTAATCTTTTGTGAATAAAAAAGGGTTAGCTCTCTGCTCCCTTTCTTTTTTAGGGGGACTGGTATCATCTGATTTATTCCCTTGGAAAGCAGATAGCACTCCTTGGATTGCCCCAATGGCCTGATTGGCATTTGTAATATATTGTTGAATCTGGCCCATATCCATATTTTTAACTGCACTCATTAACGAACCGATCAACTCAGTACTTTGGTCTTCCTTTTCTACCGGCGGTGATGGGGATTCTGAATTCACTTTGGACTCATCCACGCTTACATTAGCCTGCCAGCGTGGATGATCTTCTCCGAGTAAATACCATTCTTCAAAAAGTTCCTGCCATGTTGCTTGTTTGTTTCTCACTTCATTCACTAAATAAGGATGCTCCTTGACAAACTCCCGAAATCGATCGACGGAGGGGCGCTTTCTTTTTGCCATTACTCTCACCTCACACTTAGACATCGCCTATTGCACCATATGCTAAAAGTAAATAAAAAGTGCATCATATTTCTCTTCAAATGCAATTGGATTTCATATAGTAAAAAAGAATGTATTTTCATGCCAGATGTAAGTGAATTAAATACGGATGTTTTCCAACAGGGGAAGACACTTACAATGATCATGCCTAAAAAACACCACTTGTACATAATGAATTGAATTTACACATGGAGGCATGATAGCTACCTTGATAGATTCGGGGATGGGTGCCTTGCAACTCAACAGTTCCAAAAGGGTAACGTGACTACGGATATCAAAGTTTCGATATGTAACGAGTGAATTAATAAATAGAGATAATAAAACGATCATCATCGAGGGGAAGGTCCACCGTGATGCCGGGGAACTATACGCTGTATCGACAGGAAACCTTTTCATCTTGAAAATGAAATAATCCAGAACAAGAAAACGGACCCCAATCGGATCCGTCTTTTTATTTTTTTATGAAATTCTGGGTGTAATACCTTTTATAAACCCCAACACCCAGACCTGTAAATTCCTCGTTCAGCATCGCATCCCGATGCCCTTTACTATTTAGCCAGCCTTCCATGACTGCAGCTGCGTCCACATAATTAGCCGCAATATTTTCACCTGCTGCCTTATATTTAACATGACCTGCATCGAGACGTTTTTCCAAATCCCCTTTTGTTTCAGAAACATGGGTTCCTTCAGGAGCGTCCGTCATTTCCCGGCTATGAACGTAAGCAACCTCAGCGGTTGGACCATCCCATTCTAAAGGATTAAGGTCAAACCTGCTGCGCATTATATTCGTAATATCGAAAATTTGCTGCTCATTGCCAGCTTCCACCTTCGCCAAGTCTTCTTTAGAAAGTTCCTTAACGGTCACAAGTTTACCATGATAGGTCAACTCATACGGCTTTTGCTTTAATAGGGCGGACTCATTCAAAAATCGGATGCTTGAAACAGTCCCTGTGAATTTATCCAAATAAAGCTGAACATAAATGTTCCCTAGATCAATCAATGGCCTCATGTTCATATCTTCTTCCGACAATTCAAAACGATAGGAACTGTCGCCAACTTCAATATCAACAGTAGGTTCCACATATAAGCTGGAATAGATGGCGTCAATCGATTGTCCAATTTTAAAAGGGGCGACATTAACCTTATCACCGATTCCATAAGCAGATACCACTTTTCCACTCTCTACGCCCAGTTGAAAGTAATTGTCATAGTCCTTTTTATAAACCCACCATTCATATCCATAGGCGGACATATCAATTCGATCCGGCTTACCGTATTCCTTTTCTATTTCTTTTGCCTTTTTTCCAATTGTTACTCCCAGACCTTCTGTCACTTTAGTCACCCCTTCTTTTTCGGAAGAAGTACTTTTTTCATTTATATGTCCATTGGGGTTAACGCCTTTGTTTCCATCAATAAGAGGGTTACCTTCATTTTCATCGCCGATATTAAGATAAATACCGATTACGAAGAAAATAACGATTAACACCAAAACCTTACCCAAACTGCGCAGAGGAACACTCCCTCTCTCTATCTAATTTATGTATCCAATGCAAAAACCTTTCTTTCCTGATTATATCACTGTTCAATCATAATTTTCTAATTTACGATAGACTGTCCCTTCATTAAATTTATTTTAAAGTGGAACTTTTGTGAATCATTAAAATACCGTGGTTGAGTTCATTGCAACTTCCACCATTTCGTACTATTATAAAATATAGGATAAAATGGTATATTATAAACATACTTGGAGATTTTTAATATATTCATGTACATAATATTTTCCCGGTATGTCATTTTAATTCCCAATAGTAAACATAGGAGGTACTACTCGTGAAATTTGAAAGCTTTGGAATTGAAAACATCACAGCCGACTTAAACCGATTAGATGACCTAATGCCGCAATATGGTTTAATACGTGCCGAACAATGGGATTACGAAAGAGTCAGTTACGATCGTAAGTTCGAATTAAAAGAAGGCACGTTTTACCTGCGAATACTTGGCTATGCTACAGAGGGCGATGTAGGCGCTCACAGGGCCGTCATCAAGCTAATGGTTCCTCTTTTAGGAAAACATTATTATCCACACGGAGTTGAATATGGCGAAGGGGAGGACTTCCCTGCATCACTAGTTAAACAAAGTGAAAAAATTCTCGCTCAGATCAAAGAAGAACTTACACAATTCACCGGCCTGTAAAAGCCGTTAGTAAAAAGTGCGGTACAAGAGAGAGGATCATGAGTGATACTCTCTTTTTCCCATTACAAAAGCCTGATGCTTTTTGCATCAGGCTTCTTCATTATTTTAAAATCCTAAAATCGCCTTTATTAAAGATGTTGTTTCGCCGCCATGATAAATGACATAAAGCAGGATATAAACGGCTACTCCAGTAATCCCAGTGAAAAACCAAATGATGCTTGTCGTAGGTCCGATTTTTTTATGAATGGCGAATTTACCTTTAAACCCAGTGGTAAGCATAATGATTCCCAAAACAGCTCCAGTTGTAGCAAGTGTTATATGGAAGATTAAAAAAATCGTATAATAAATTTTAATATCATCCGGTCCACCAAATGACGTACTGCCAATAAAGACCGTACGAGAAAGATATATAGTGAAAAAGATTACCGCAAAAACCGCAGCTACCATCATGGTTTTTTTATGAGTCTCGATTTTGCGTTGTTTAATTTGATACCAGCCTATTGCAACAGTGATGGCACTTAATACAATGAAGGCTGTACTTATCGTTGGAAGGATTGGTAAAGACATATGAATTGTAGTCCTCTCTTTATTTATTAATCACCTACCATTTTATAAGAGGTAATCATAAAATTCAATAAAATCAAGTATTATTAACAAAATGCTCACTTTTATGGTGTTATCCAAGACAAATCACTGGCTATTTGCTTAGAAATTGATAATCCGACAACCATTTACAATCGTCATCGGTAAAACCTAGCAGGCAATGACAACATATAAAAAACTTGTCTCCCCCAAGACAAGTCTTTTATGGTACAACTATTCCACAGTCTGAAATTCCGAAGGTATCGGATCGATATCATTTTGTCCGCCATTCTCCTTTTTGAACCAAGCAAAGAAAATGACACCTAATACATAGCCTAATACGATTTCTTGGATCACCTTCATAAGAACCCCACCAAGCTGTTGATCCTCAAGCAATGGCAGTCCATTGAACATTTCTGGACCACTGAGGGCCAAACTTGACAGCGCTGAGGCGGGAACGCAAAGTTCCATGGCACTTGCCCAAGATTCCGCATTGGTAAACGTATCATACATCGGATCATTAGCAAAAATGATTAAAGCGCAGGCTGGGGTCATTAAAATGCCACTGCCGAAAATATAAGCTACTTTTTTTACACCTGTTAGACTTTCGTGTTCCGGCAATTGATTGACAAGTGGGAACCACATCAAAACTGCAGTAGTAAATAATAGCACCGTGTATCCGGCATGTATCCACATCCCCGTTTTGATAAAGTCGAACACTAACGGGATATGGTACAACGAAAAAAGAACATTAAATAGTAAAAGGGCGACAAGAGGTCTCGTGAAAAATTGAAATAACGCTTTCACTCCCCTTGAATTTATGAAAGTTCTCAATAGCCAATCCGGAATCGCAATGATAAATAAAGGCGGAATCACAAGATAGAGCAATGCCATTTGAAACATGTGCGCACTAAACATAATGTGACTTAATAAATCCAGTGGCGAACCCTTTACCACATAAAGAAGGAACATGGCTGTTAAAAAATAAGTTGTTTGTTTACCGGAAAGCGGCGATCTGTCCGAAAACATTTTTCCTTTTTTTGTCACAATTAAAAAATAGCCAAGGGTTATAAGTACGAGGGCAGCAAAATAATAAGGACTCCACAAAGCACGAAATCCGAAAATATCAATGGACAAAAAAATCACCTCGCAAAACAATTTTCTTACTTTCATTATAACTAAAATGAAACATGATAACAAATATGGAAAAACTCGGATTCTTTTTCTAGCACATCAACACATAAAGAAAACCGGCTATCATTAATAGCCGATTTTCTTATGGTTTATAACCAAACGATCGTTAAGAAAGCCAGCACAGTTATCAAGCCGATAGCAAGGCCGGAGAATAAAAACAATGCAATGGTGCCATGCCCTTTGTGCTTCATATGCATAAAATAATACAATTGGAAAATTACTTGTATAACCGCTAGTAGCAAAATGACCGGTTTAATAAACCAGTGTGAAAATCCTTCAATTCCTACAGCAGCAAAAGCAATTAATGTAAAGAAAATCATAAGTGTAAATGTTATCACTTGATGTTTCATCTCTTCAGCATTTTTCTTCCGGCGATATTTTAAATCGACATTCGGGTTCGCTGAATTTGATTGTTCATTCGCCATCAGTTATCCCACCATTCCCATTAAGTATACGACTGTAAAGATAAACACCCAGACTACGTCAATGAAATGCCAATAAAGACTCGCAACATAAAATTTAGGAGCGTTATATAAATTCAAGCCCCTTCTTGCATTACGAAGCATCAGAGAAATGATCCACATCAAACCGAAAGCAACGTGTCCTCCGTGAAACCCGACTAACGTATAGAAAGCGGAGCCGAACGCACTACTCGTAAAAGTATGATGATATTCATGAACATAGTGATTAAATTCATAAATCTCGAGAGCTAGGAAAGCAAAACCAAGTAGAACCGTAATCACAAGCCAAGCCTGCATTTGTTTAAAGTGGTTATTTTTCATATGATACATCGCATACACACTAGTTAATGAACTAGTCAATAACAGCATAGTCGCAACAAAGGTAAGTGGTAATTCGAATAAATCTTTTGCTAGTGCTGCATCGCCATTTGGTACTTTATCCTTTAAAGCAAGGTAAGTTGCAAAGAGTGAGGCGAATAATACCGTTTCTCCACCAAGAAACAACCAGAATCCCAAATACTTATTTTTACCTTCTAAAGTCGCTTTCTCAGGAGCAGCAGGCCAAGTAGCATCTGTGAATTTTTCATCTGCTTGCATTATGCCTTACCTCCCTTGTCTTTATCGTCCATAAGGTCTTCTTTATGAATATGGAATCCGTGATCATCTTTAACGGAACGAATGAACATTGAACCAAATGTAATCAAAAGTCCAATAATGATTACAGGTAAGGTCCATGACTTATCATCCATATTATATAAAGCACCGAATGCGGCCACAAATAGACCAAGAGCAATCGTTACAGGAAGAATGGATGAATTAGGCATATGGATGTCTCCAAGTGGTTCTGCAGGAGTCATTTCCTTTTTCCCTTCCATTTTTTCAACCCAGTATGGATCTAAACCGCGGACAAGCGGTAGTTGTTTAAAATTATAAAAAGGCGGTGGTGATGGAATGGCCCATTCCAGTGTACGGCCATCTCCCCATGGATCATTGCCGACCTTTTCATTTTTTACTGAAGTCATGATTATATTGATTACCATTACGATGACTGCAAAAGCCATCAAGAATGCCCCAATGGTACTAATCATATTACCTGCATTGAGTCCTTGATTGTCCAAGAACGTAAATACCCGGCGAGGCATTCCCATCAGTCCTAAGAAATGTTGAATGAAGAACGTTAAATGGAAACCGATCAAGAAAGTCCAAAACGTGACTTTTCCCCATGTCTCATTTAACATCGTTCCAAACATCTTCGGCCAATAGAATGTGATACCAGCCAATAAGCCCAATACAACCCCACCGACGATTACATAGTGGAAATGGGCAACAACGAAATAACTGTCATGGAACTGGTAATCGGCAGGTGCAGATGCGTTCATGATACCTGTCACGCCACCCATGGTAAAGGAAGGTATAAAAGCAACTGCATAAAGCATCGGAACCGTGAACTTGACGCTTCCTCCCCACATCGTAAAGATCCAGTTGAATATCTTTATACCTGTTGGTACAGCAATAGCCATGGTAGCCACTGCAAAGATTGCATTTGCGATAGGACCTAGACCAGTGGTAAACATATGATGGGCCCAAACCATGAAACCTAAGAAACCGATTAAAACGGTTGCAAATACCATCGATGAATAACCAAACAATCTTTTTCTTGAGAATGTCGCAAAAATTTCAGAAAAAATACCAAACGCTGGAAGAATCAGAATATATACTTCTGGGTGACCGAATATCCAGAATAAATGCTCCCAAATAATCGTATTACCTCCAGCTGCTACATCAAAGAAATTCGAGCCAAACATCCGGTCAAACATCATTAACACTAATCCTACAGTAAGTGGAGGAAAAGCAAATAATATTAATGCAGAAACAACAAACGTTGACCATGTAAACAGCGGCATACGCATGTAGGTCATACCTGGCGTACGCATATTTATAATGGTTACAAGGAAGTTGATCCCTGCAATTAATGTTCCCAATCCAGATATCTGTAATCCGAGGACATAAAAATCAATGCCATGGCCTTCGGAGTGCAGGGAAAGTGATGCATACGATGTCCAGCCTGCATCAGGAGCCCCATCAAAAAACCATGAAAGGTTTAAAAAGATTCCCCCAAAGAAAAATAACCAAAAACCTAATGAGTTCAAAAATGGGAACGCAACATCACGTGCCCCTATCTGTAATGGTACAACCGCATTCATAACAGCAAATACTAATGGCATGGCCGCCAGAAATATCATTGTCGTACCGTGCATGGTCAAAATTTCATTATAAAATCCGGCACTTACGAAGTCATTATTTGGGACTGCAAGCTGGATACGAATAAACATCGCTTCCAAACCGCCGATCACAAAGAACAATCCGCCAGCAATAAGATATAAGATGGCGATTTTCTTATGGTCTACCGTCGTCAGATAATCCCAAATCGTAGCGCCAAATCCTTTTTTATTAGCGTACGTACTCACGATTTAACCTCCTTAATCAATGTTCTATTTTTCTTCCACCTTAAGCTCTAAAAGATAGGCAGCCAGTGCATTAATATCTGAATCTGAAAGTTGGCCGTAAGTACCGGTCATTGTGTTACCCGGTTTATACTTCTCAGGATCCTTGATCCACTTTTTCACATTTTCTTCCGTGTGATCCAATACGCCAGCTATTTTTTGACGTTCACCAAATGTAGCCAGATTTGGTGCCTGACGAGCAGCCTCAGGCCTACTGTCATTTGGTGTCACTGCATGACAACCTATACAACTTTGATTAAAGACATCTTCACCCTGTTTTGCTAGGTCACCTTCCACGACAGGTTCTTTCGCGGCTTTCATATCTTTAGTCCAAGCTACAAAGTCGCTTTTAGACTTCGGTACGACCTTAAAATCCATCAAGGCATGGGAAGGACCGCAAAGTTCAGCACATTTCCCGTAAAATAAGTTGTTCGAATCTTCCGCCTTTTCACTATCGAATTCTAAGAAAAACTGATTGACTCCATCTGTATTTGTATCCATCTTTCCTCCGGCAGCCGGTATCCAGAATGAATGCTTAACATCAGAAGCAGTTAGATTGAAGTACACTTTTTGATCGGTAGGCACAACCAAATCCTGACTTGTGACAACACCAAGGTCTGGATATTCAAACTCCCACCAATAAAGATTTGCCCTAACATTCACGACAAGTGCATCCTTCGTTTTTCCATCCTTATCTTTCTTATCCATTGCCTTTGTGTCAGCTAAGTCGAATGTAGTGACGACGGTTGGAACAGCCAGAACAATTAAAAGAAGGATAGGAATAACAGTCCAGATAATTTCAAGTTTATGACTTCCTTCAATTTGTTTCGGTATTGTTTCGTCGCCTTTCTTCCGACGGAAGCGCAGTAAAACTACAACGAACAAAATAACCACAACAATAATTACCAGAACCATGATTAGTGTACTCAATATCAGTAAGTCATACTGAGATTGCGCAACATCGCCTGCTGGCTTCAGCGCGGATAGAAATGGTTCGCCGCAGCCCGAAAGGACAAGTCCTACAATTCCCAGCAAAGCAATTAGGCGCCATTTGTGCAGCCTTTTTTTCATAGCTTCAGAAACCCCTCTTTCGTCAAAATTTTCTCACAAAAATAAAAATGGGCGCAATTGCGAATATTCTCTCTATGTCAATTTCTAAAAAAGAAAGAATCCCTAACTTAAGGAATTATTACGATGATTCATGTAACCGCTCTTATGAATGACCCTGTTGATAAGTTTTCCGTTAATATGTATGAATGGCGGTCAATGCATTATTTATAAGTAAGCTGCAGCCTGTAAAAACAGGCCGCGCAGTAACTTTTATTTAACAAAAACTAGATGAGTGTGACAATAACCATAGCTACAAATAAAATGGTCATATAATTTAAAGAATATACAAACATGGATGTTGCCCATTTAACATCATCTTTCTTCCTATACCCCTTAATTCCTAAAATAAGCCAACCTGTGCTCAATAATGCAGCAAGAATAACCAGTGGAGTTCCTAATGGAGTTAAAAAGAAAGGAATGAACATTAAACAGACGATCCATAACATAATTGATCTTTTTGCGGCCTTGAACCCTTTTACAACCGGAAGCATTGGTACCCCCGCTGCACGGTATTCTTCGACACGCCTCATTGCAAGTGCATAAAAATGAGGAGGCTGCCACAAGAACATGATCGCGAACAAGACCCAAGCGATCGTATCAAGGCTCGGGTCGACGGCAGCCCACCCAATAAGTGGAGGTACCGCTCCTGATATACTGCCTATTATCGTATTCGAGACAAATCTCCGTTTAAAAACCATGGTATATAAGACAACATAGGCGAAGACGCCGGATGCGCCAAGTATGGCAGTTGTCATATTAGTCAAAGCAAGTAATACCAGCCCTGCAGCAATTAAGCCAAAACTTAACGCCAATACCTTTGAAGGCTGTACTTTACCGGTTACCGTTGGCCGATTTTTCGTTCTTTCCATTAAATGATCGATATCACGGTCATAATAATTATTGAAACTGCAGGAACCTGCCATAATGAGCGCTGAACCTGCAAGTGTATAAAACACTATATCAAGATTACTTAAGAAGCTAAGCCCCGAAAAATGAAGGGCTAACCATACGCCGGTAAAAGCTGTGATTATATTTGAATTGACAATCCCCACTTTTATAAGTGCGAGAAAATCCTTCCAAGCTGTTGTTTCCGGTATATCCGATTGAAGGGCGGCTTTACTGTCCTTCATGACAGCTTCTGACAAACCCCTTGTTTCTGACATTTGTTTTCCTCCTTTAAATCCATTCAGCACTGACGCAAATGCAAAAAATACTTACTTACATATGCTATAGAACATTATTTCATACTTTTTGATATTTGTAACCAAGGAAGCGTACACAAAAAGTAAATTATTTACCAATGGCCGTTGTAAATGGAATCCATCGAGAGCTATCATTCTTAATATTATACCTAAATACAGTAAAATTTAGTAAAATCATTTCTTCAATATATTAAAACACATTTTTGGAAGCTTTTGTGAAAATTTTTCGGTTATTTTTTGACCAATTTGTGTCTCAATAATTTCAATTCACTTTTAAGATGTTCATCAAGAACATGAATAGTACGCTATTATCATCATCCCTTAGGCTCTTCCCTATTTTGCTCCTACTTGAAGGTTTACACTCCCTTTATTTCTATCAAAGTCTTTTGTAACTTTCAACTATTTCCGGCATTTTAATTAATAGATATAATATTAACTGAACTTGTAAAATCATTCTATATTGTGTAATATCGAGGAAGTTCGACAAATATTATGAAAAATCTTATGCTATTATTTATTTTATTGAACAACCTAATTTGGCTACAGAGAAAAAGGTGGGACTACTAGTGAAATCGTCTCTTAAATGGTTTGCTGTTTTAACTACGATTGTAATGCTTTTCATCTTACTGGGTGGAGCTTTGGTCACGAAGACGGATTCCGGCATGGGATGCGGCAGATCCTGGCCATTGTGCAATGGCCAATTGATCCCAGACAAAATCACGCTAGAATTGGTCATTGAGCTTTCCCATCGACTCGTTTCAGGTGCAGGGGGTTTCTTGGTTTTAATTTTATCGTATTTGTCCTGGCGAAAAATTGGCCATATCCGTGAAGCTCGTTTCTTATCCGTCCTTTCTTTTGGTTTTCTGTTATTACAAGGGTTGATTGGCGCTGCCGCCGTCCTTTGGTCTCAATCCGATTTCGTTCTTGCCCTTCATTTTGGCATATCACTCATTTCCTTTGCTTCCGTCTTTTTACTGACACTATTGATTTTTGAAATCGACAAGAAGTTCGAAGCCGAAAAACTTATAGTTGATAAACGAATGAAATTTCATATTATTGGCGTATTGATTTTTTGTCTGGTAGTCGTATATACGGGTGCTCTTGTAAGGCATACGGAATCCAGTCTAATCTGTAAGGATTGGCCTTTATGTGCAAATGGCAGCCTTGCGCTCCCCTCCAACCTTTATGAATGGATTCAGATGGGGCACCGTGCAATTGCTGGCGCTATTTTCATTTGGGTTTCTTATGTGGCTTATATTGCAAAAAAATATTACAGAGATCAAAAAGCGTTATATGGCGGTTGGATTGCTGCATTCATTCTCGTTTTTTTACAGGTTACCGCTGGAGCCTTTATAATTTTCTCAAGGCAGAACTTATATATCGCATTGGCACACGCTTTATTCATTGCCTGCTTTTTTGGTGTAATGAGCTATTTGATGCTACTGACTTCGAGAAGCAAAAAAAATGCCCTGGCCAATCAAAAAGAAAGCTCCACCCACACGGTCAAAGGGCAGGATGAACACGATATAAAGCCAACGATACCCGCCCGTTAATGTCTGATTGTTCAATCAATAAGATCATAGGTAAAACAAAAACCACCATAATGGTGGTTTTTGTTTTACCTTAAAGAGAGAGTGACCGTACATTGCCTAAAAGAGGGTACAGAGCAGCTTGAAACCTCAAGCACACCCAATATACCCCAAATCATTTACAAGGTCATAGTCACGATATTACTTTGTTATTTCAATCAATAAATCACCGGTACTGATCGCTTCTCCATCTTTTACATAGATGTCTTTAATGGTCCCGGAGAATGGCGCTTGTACGGTAGTTTCCATTTTCATCGCTTCCGTAATGATCAGGTGATCGCCCTGTTTGACCTGATCGCCTTTCTCGACTACTACACGAATAACCGTACCGGGCATTGTCGCACCGATTTGTTCTTTATTTTTCAGGTCAGCTTTCATTTTTGATATAACGGAAGATTTAATGTTTTCATCCTTGATGATCACTTCACGTGACTGACCATTTAACTCAAAATACACGACCCGTGTTCCATCAGCCAATGGTTGACCGATTGAAACTAATTTAACGATGAGCGTTTTACCCTTTTCAATTTCAACTTCGATTTCTTCACCTAGCCTCATGCCATATAAGAAAGTCGCGGTATCAAGGTTTGAAACATCTCCAAACAGCTCAATTGTTTTATTGTAGTCTAAGAACACTTTTGGATATAGAGCATATGCAAGCACATCGAAATCAGTGACAGCCCGTCCCAATTCCTTGAATAACTCTTCTTTAAGGGAAGTAAAGTCCACTTCTTCCAATAATTCACCCGGTCTAACTGTTATAGGCTTTTTCCCTTTCAGGATAACCTCCTGAAGCTCTTCAGGGAATCCACCAACTGGCTGACCCAGATAGCCTTCGAATAACTCTATGACTGAATCAGGGAAATCGATGGATTTACCTTTTGTAAGAACATCTTCTTCAGAAAGGTTATTTTGCACCATGAATAAGGCCATGTCTCCTACGACTTTGGATGAAGGCGTTACTTTTACGATATCGCCGAACATTGCATTGACGCGCTGGTACATTTCTTTCACTTCATTCCAGCGGTCTCCCAGCCCCACAGCTTTAGCTTGCTGCTGCAGATTACTATATTGACCGCCAGGCATCTCGTGTTTGTACACTTCGGTATGAGGAGCATTCATGCCACTTTCGAAGTCATGGTAGAATTTTCTGACCTCTCCCCAGTATTCTCCTAACCGCTCTAGTGAATCGACTTCCAATTTAGGCTGTCTGCTTGACCCCTCCAGAGCATAATGAAGCGTTTGTACACTTGGCTGCGAAGTAAGGCCAGCTAATGACCCAATCGCCGTATCAACGATATCCACACCAGCTTCAATTGCTTTTGAATACATGTAAATTCCATTTCCGCTTGTATCATGAGTATGCAAATGGATCGGAAGCGATGTCGTTTCTTTCAGTTCCGATACAAGACGGTAAGCAGCATCCGGTTTCAAGAGGCCAGCCATATCCTTGATCGCTAAAATATGGGCACCGGCATTTTCTAATTCCATCGCCATATTTTTATAGTATCCGATATTATATTTGCTGCGTGATGGATCATTCAAATCCCCGGTATAACAAATGGCCGCTTCCGCAATTTTGCCGGATTGACGGACTGCATCAATAGCCACTTCCATCCCTTTAACCCAGTTTAAACTATCGAAGATCCGGAAAACATCAATGCCAGCATCCGCTGATTTCTCTACGAATTCACGAATGACATTATCAGGGTAATTTTTATAACCAACTGCATTAGAAGCCCTTAAAAGCATTTGTAAAAGGACGTTCGGTGCTTTTTTTCTGAAATTTAACAGCCTGTTCCATGGATCTTCTTTCAAGAAGCGATAAGCTACATCGAAAGTTGCCCCGCCCCACATTTCCATTGAAAATAAATCAGGAAGGAGTTTTGCTGTAGGCTCAGCGATATCAAGGATATCCTTCGATCTAATTCTCGTCGCCAGTAAAGATTGATGTGCATCACGGAAAGTCGTATCTGTGATCAATACCTCTTTCTGTTCTTTAATCCATTTGACCAGTCCCTCGGCACCTTGCTGTTCAAGTATATTTTTTGTACCCGAGATAAGCGGCAGGCCACCAACATTCGGAATTGGGGCTGGATCAAAAACAGGTTTTTTCTTTTTCTCGACGCCCGGGAAACCATTCACAGTTACATTTCCGATATATGAAAGCATTTTTGTCCCACGGTCTTTTCTAATTGGGAAGCTAAATAATTCCGGTGTTGAATCGATGAATGATGTATCATATTCCCCATTTATGAATTTTTCATGTTTAACAACATTTTCAAGGAAGGGGATATTTGTTTTAATTCCACGAATCCTGAATTCCTTAAGGTTACGAACCATTTTAGAAGCTGCCTGCTCAAATGAAAGTGCATGAGTAGAAAGTTTAACGAGAAGGGAATCATAATATGGTGTGATGACCGCACCTTGGAACCCATTTCCAGCGTCCAGACGGACACCAAATCCTCCACCAGAACGATATACCATCATTTTCCCGGTATCAGGCATGAAATTATTCAATGGGTCCTCAGTGGTCACCCGTGATTGAATTGCATATCCATGTGTTTTAATCCCTGCTTGTTCGGGAATCCCGATCTTTTTGCCATGGAGATCATGCCCTTCGGCTACCATGATTTGAGATTGAACGATATCAATGCCCGTAATCATTTCAGTAATGGTATGCTCAACCTGCACCCGTGGATTGACTTCAATAAAGTAAAATTCGCCATTTGCCACCAGGAACTCTACCGTACCAGCATTTACATAATCAATATTCTTCGCCAACTTGACCGCTGCCTCACAAATTCTTTCCCTTAAATCCTCGGAAAGGGATACGGAAGGTGCCACTTCCACAACTTTTTGATGCCTTCTTTGCACGGAACAGTCACGTTCATATAGATGAACGATATTCCCATGAGTATCAGCCAAAATCTGAACTTCGATATGCTTTGGATTCTGTATGAATCTCTCTACATAGACTTCATCATTACCAAAGGCTGCTTTAGCTTCTGATTTTGCGCGATCATATGCCTCTTCAACTTCTTCGATTTTTTCGACAATCCGCATTCCACGTCCGCCGCCGCCCAAAGATGCTTTTATAATAATTGGAAAACCGAATTGTTTTCCAAATTCCTTTACTTCTTCAACATTGGTCACCGGTCCATCGCTACCAGGGATGACCGGAATATCAGCTAGTTCAGCTTGTGTTCTAGCTTTCACTTTGTCACCAAACATATCTAGATGTCTTGATTCTGGTCCGATGAAGATGATTCCTTCTTCCTCACAACGTTTCGCAAAGTCAATATTTTCTGAAAGGAAACCATAACCGGGATGAATCGCATCAACTCCGCTCATTTTGGCAATCTCGATTATGCCTTCAATATCCAGGTATGCATCAATCGGCTTTTTTCCTTCCCCAACCAAATATGCCTCATCCGCTTTATATCGGTGATAAGAACCATAATCTTCCTTCGAATAGATTGCAACTGTTTGAATGTCTAATTCCGTACATGCCCGAAAAATCCGTATCGCTATTTCTCCACGATTTGCCGCAAGTACTTTTTCTATACGTTTCCCCATTGCTACCACCCTAATCAATATGTATTTTTATTGAATATATAGAAAAAAAGCGTGATAGATTCACCACTTTTTATTCATAAGTTTATTTCCCCACAAAGGAGACCGATCTGATAAGGCTCTTTTTGATGCTGATGTAATTATTTCGATATATATTTATATTTTCGTTTTTCATCCATAAATACCAAAAAGGAACCATACCAATTAGCCAAAAGAAAATTTAGTTATTATAGTATATTATCAAAAGGGAATCAGTTGGATTTAAAATACAATTAATATAACCATAATACTAAAATAAACTGAATACAATAAAAAAATGAAAAATTACGAACATTTGTATGTAAACACAAGGAATTCTCTGTTCTTCCGCCTAACGGATCGATTGTAATTTAACAATGGCACAACCAGGTTTAAATGCTAGTTTGAAAGAGTCGAAGGGATTAAATGAAAATTCAAAAAAAATAAAAAAAGCCCCATTAAGCATATGCGCATTTAATTAGTATGTCATTATTAAATATAGTGTAACACTTTAAACTAATAGATGTACATAAATAAAAAACTCAAACAATCATCGAGATTTGTTTGAGTTAGTATGTTTTATTTATTATTTTTTTAATGATGCTTCATGCAAAACTGACAATTCCTGTTCAAGGGTTTCCAAAAGGGATTTGCCCTCGGTTTCCTCTACCAAGCCTAAGCGTACGGCAAAATCAATTTCTCGTGATAGGCCGAACATTTGTGTATCAAGTACCTCTTCATATAAAGGACATTGAGGCATAGTGAGATTTTCCATTTGAACTTTTATCAGTTTTAGAATCTTGTCAGCATCTGCTTTTAATAAAGCATAAGCTTTTTCTCGATGATTGACAAGCATATCAGATGCCATGTTAAATCCCCCCGCTCAGAGCGATTAAATCTTATCTTTAAATTCTACCTTTAGTTTTGTGAAAAAGCAAGGACATTGACAAACAATTTACCCTTCGAGATAACACACTCACCCCTCAGCTGAAAATAGCCAGATATAGAAATTGTTCACCATCGTGCAGATGTGACATTTCAATTATAATTGATTATAATTATTAAAGAGCAACAGAAAGGAATGAGATATTTGGAACCCATCGTATTTATTAATGGAAAAGTGAAATATCCAATTACGCTAGATCCTGGAGTGTGGATCTTTGATGACCGTAAAGTTGAAATTGATACATATTTCCACGCTGAAAGAGTACAAGTCAATGAATTAGAAGAATATACGATTGCCGCCTCCAAACACTGGCAAAAAGAAATACAGGAAGGCGCAACCATGCCGCCCACATTAAAAACAGAACGAAAATTCGAGAAGCAAAGATTGCTGGAAGGGACCTTCGGCATCCCGTTTGAACCTTTTTTAAAAAATGCCGAACTTGAAAATGGGGTAACTGAAGTCATCGTTACTACCGATGATGAGGAACTTACATTCCCGTTGGAAGTGGCACTAGAATTTTTCCTTGGCTTTTCAAAGGATGGAAAGCCGCTTAAAGTATCCGAGGGCGGCCCTTTGGAAATTTATTTCGGAGATGCTTCTAACATCAATGATCCGATAAAAAATGTAAGGTCTTTCACTGTTAAATAAGACTTAGCCCATAATGACTACAAAACTTTAGGGCAATCGGCAAGGGGGAATCCCTTGCCGATTGTATTATAAAAGTGTTGCAGCGAGTTGGGCCAATCCCGATCTTTCCCCTTTTATCAATTTAACATGGCCTGCAATACGCTCGGTCTTGAATTTTTCAACCACATAGGTCAAGCCATTATTATATTCATCTAAATAAGGATGATCTATTTGCTCAGGATCTCCCATTAAGACAATTTTGCTCCCCTCCCCGACTCTCGTCAATATTGTCTTAACCTCATGTTTCGTTAAATTCTGCGCTTCATCGATGATGATGAACTGATCTGGGATGCTCCTTCCCCTGATATATGTCAGGGCTTCCACTTCAATCGAACTCATGCCAGCTAAAATGGCATCCAATTCCCCTGGTTTCTTCGTATTGAACAAAAATTGAAGATTATCAAAAATAGGCTGCATCCATGGTCTTAATTTTTCTTCTTTTTCCCCTGGCAGATAACCAATATCCTTACCAACCGGTACAATTGGCCTAGCGACCAGAAGTTTCTTATATTGTGACAAATCTTCAGTTTGCAATAATCCTGTTGCCAATGCCAATAGCGTCTTACCTGTCCCTGCCTTACCAATAAGTGTCACAAGTTGAATATCCGAACGGAGCAACAAATCGAGGGCCATCGTTTGCTGGACGTTTCTCGGTTTAATTCCCCAAATATGTTCCCCTTCATACATCAATTTCTTAACCAACCTGCAGTTCTCGTCCACAATCCCAATCGCAGAGGCTGAACTGCCCAGCATGTCCTTCATCAAAAGGAATTGATTTGGATAATATGAATCTTTTGTCAGTTCTTCAAGTGCCAGAAAACTTTTCTCATAAAACTTATTCAGATTATCAATTGATACAAATACTTCTTTATGCCCACCGTATATATGATCCATTTCTACGACACGATCATTTAAAAAGTCCTCTGCCTCGAGTCCGATTGCATCGGCTTTTACCCTGACGAGAGTATCTTTGCTAACCAAAATGACCGTTTTCCCATTTTCCTTTGTCTCTTCTTCCAAAGATAAATTTTTTGCGACCGCCAATATTCTGTTATCGTTCGTTTTCTCAACAAAAATTTCCTGAAGCTTATGAAATGAACGATGATTGAGTTCAATTCTTAGGCTGCCCCCATTATGAAGCGGAATGCTTTGATGAAGCTTCCCTTTTTCACGGAAGCTGTCGATTAATTTCGATACTTGCCTGGCATTCCTTCCGATTTCATCCATATACCTTTTTTTCGAATCCAATTCTTCTAGTACGACTGCTGGAATGACAACTTCATTATCTTCGAATGAATAAATCGAATATGGATCCTGCAACAGGACATTAGTATCTAAAACATAGATTTTTTTCCCCAATATGACGCCTCCTGCCTGCTCTTTAGGATATGCCTTACCATTTACTACACTCAGCAGTTATGTAGCGGACGAGACTGTTGATAAAATATATGTTCCTTTGCATAAAGATAGAAGAACATTTGCAGACTATAAAGAAAACTTCCAGCAAAGAATACTTTACTCAACATGGATTACCCCATACTTCGCTTCATTTTATACTTATATGCATCAGACTTAGCCGGTGTGGACAGGCTGTAACTAATGATAAACATTAAGGAGGTTGTACATTGCAAAAAATCATATTGTCACTCGCTGCTGTTCTGCTGATGACAGGTTGCTCAATGAATAATAAAAATGGAGCGTCTGAAAATAATGCTAAAAATAATATAACGAAAGTCAATAACTCGACCATCCAGGAAACAGACAGAACTACAGGTCAGGAAACAGCACAAAGACTCACAGGTTTGGCTAAAGCCATTCCGGAGGTGAACGATGCCACTGCCGTCGTACTTGGCAAATATGCCATTGTCGGAGTAGATATTGACCAAGATATTGAGCGTTCACAGGTAGGTACGATTAAGTATTCAGTTGGAGAAACCTTAAAACACGATCCTAAAGGTGCAAATGCCATCGTCGTCGCTGACCCGGATTTAAATGAGCGGATCAGGGAGGTAGCCAAGGATATTAAAGACGGTAAACCGGTAACAGGGATACTAAATGAACTGGCTGACATCACAAGTCGAGTCATCCCTGAGGTTCCTGGTGATATTTTAACCCCAACGCCTTCAAAGGCCATCGATAAGGAAAAAAACAAACTTGATAATACGGAAAGGAAAAAACTTGATAAAGAGCAAAATGATCAATCCAATCACTATAAAGAATGAATTTTCCCAACCCGAAGTGAATCTTCGGGTTTTTTTCTATATCCGCCATTAACCCAATAACGTTAACGATCAAATGTGGTTTCACTTTATCCTCGTTTTACCATAAAATTATTGGTATACTTAAAAGCATATTCAAATTGAAGTGGGGTTCAAATAATATGAAGGTTAAATGTGTAATATGCGATCAAATCGAATCTATACCTGACGATAGCCCAGAAGCAAAGAAACTTCGTAACCGTCCTATACATACCTATATGTGCAATGCATGCAATCAACGCATAGAAAAGCGTACGAACGAACGGATTGCAACTGGAAACTTCCGTCTTTACCGGACAATCAAAAATGAAGATGAATGGTAAAACATTTTATAAGGTTTCCCTGATTGGTCTCATAAATGGAGTCATGCTTGGATTGACAATGAAGTGGGTTGAAATGTTTTCTGGTAAACAAGTGTATAAGCTGTTATTGAATGTGGATTTCCTTCCTGTAATCGGAGCTATTCCTTGGAATGAGGCATCATTGTACTTTTTCCATCTTCTATTCTCATTGGCAATTACGTTTAGTTACGTTTATATCCTTCATCCCTTAAAACTGTTCAGGGAATGGAACAAATACACACTTGCTTTTCTTACGATTATACCTGTCATCATGCTTTACTTTCCATTATCGGAGCTGTCCATAACAGAAGTTGTCCTTCCTTCTGATTTGACAGCTTTCTTTTTTTGGTCACTCTTACATCTTTTTTATGCACTATTCCTCCCTAAAGCAATATAAAAAGAACCGCGCGAAAATCGCACGGTTCTTTTTATCATCACTCGATATTTTTATACTTATCTGGCTCAAGCTGAATTTGGTCTAGCATGATATCAATCAATTCAATCGGAAAACGTTGCTTTTTCATTTCGTCTCCCAATAGATACTCGACGAAATAAAAAGGTTCCGTTTTTGATACTGAATCGATGATTACCTGATGATCGGCTTTCAACATCTGCATGAAAAACATTTCTGTATCGCGGGCAGCTGTATCATCCGGCCTTGCATCACAGACAACTTTGATCGTCAACCAATTGTATAAAGCATCCTGTAATGATTTCATCGTCTTAAGCCTGTTCTTCTTTTCTCGAATTATGAAGACGGATTCTATAAATCCCAAGAACAAGTGAAGCGATGACTAATGCTTCCCCCATAGGAAGAAACACCGCAAAGAAAGAAAGAAGGGTACATCCAAGTGCCATTACCGCATAAATGATCACATTTTTTAGCAAAGGTAACTTTTTGGCAAAACCTAACTGATAGACAAGGATGCATAATCCAAAGATCGTCAAATATAAATACCACATTCCTGCTTCAGGATTTTCATCCACTCTGTACAATGCTGCAAAAAATGATAATCGCTCTTGGATATCCAATCTTTTCTCCTCCTCTTGCTATTTATTTTTCTTCAACAGCAACTTTTTTTCTTTTAGCCGCTCTTTCACGCTCGTTTTTATCAAGAATTTTTTTACGAAGACGGATTGATTCCGGAGTTACTTCACAGTACTCATCGTCGTTCAAATACTCTAGAGCTTCTTCAAGAGACAAAATTCTTGGTTTCTTCATTGAAGAAGTTTGGTCTTTATTAGCTGAACGCATATTTGTCATTTGTTTCGCTTTTACGATATTAACAGTCAAATCGCTATCACGGTTATGTTCCCCGACGATCATACCTTCATAAATATCAGTACCAGGCTCAATGAAAATGACGCCGCGGTCTTCTACTTGCATCGTACCATATTGTGTAGTTTTTCCAGATTCCATTGAAACAAGTACACCTTGACGTCTTCCACCGACTTGACCTTGGGCCATTGGTTGGTAGCTGTCAAATGAGTGGTTCATGATACCATAACCACGTGTGATTGTTAAGAACTCAGTAGAATAACCAATAAGTCCGCGAGCTGGGATCGTGAATAGTAAACGAACTTGACCGCTTCCGCTATTGATCATATCTAACAATTCACCTTTACGTGCTCCCATGGATTCCATGATAGAACCAGTGTGCTCTTCAGGAACATCGATTTGAACACGTTCAACTGGCTCACAACGCACTCCATCAATCAAACGAACGATAACTTCAGGTTTAGAAACTTGCAGTTCATAACCTTCACGTCTCATGTTTTCAATTAAGATTGAAAGGTGAAGCTCTCCACGACCTGATACAATCCAGACATCTGGAGAATCTGTATTTTCAACTCTTAAGCTAACATCAGTTTGCAATTGGTTTTTCAAACGCTCTTCAATTTTACGAGCTGTAACGAACTTACCTTCACGGCCTGCGAACGGGCTGTTATTTACAAGGAAAGTCATTTGTAATGTCGGCTCGTCAATACGCAGGATAGGTAAAGCGTCAGGGTGTTCGATCGGACAAACCGTCTCCCCTACGTTAATATCTTCCATACCAGAAACGGCAATTAAATCACCGGCAACAGCTTCTTGGATTTCAACTTTCTTCAAGCCAATATAACCAAAGATTTTCGTTACACGGAATTGCTTAACCGATCCATCAAGTTTCATTAATGAAACTTGTTGACCTACATGCATTTTACCGCGGAATACACGGCCAACACCAATACGACCTACATAATCATTGTAGTCAAGTAAAGCCACTTGGAATTGAAGCGGTTCATCCGTGTTATCAATTGGTGCAGGAATCGTTTCGACGATTGTTTCGAATAGTGGGGTCATGTCTTTTTCTTGTTTAGCAGGATCTGAATCCAAGCTTGCCGTACCAGCAATACCTGAAGTGAAGACAACAGGGAATTCTAATTGTTCTTCTTCAGCTCCTAGTTCGATGAATAAGTCAATTACTTCATCTACTACTTCATCTGGACGTGCAGAATCTTTATCGATTTTGTTCACGACAACGATTGGCGTGATCTTTTGTTCCAATGCTTTTTTCAACACGAAACGAGTTTGCGGCATACAGCCTTCATATGCATCAACAACAAGCAGAACACCATCAACCATTTTCATGATCCGTTCCACTTCACCGCCAAAGTCGGCATGACCAGGGGTATCCAAAATATTGATTCTTGTATCTTGATATTGAACTGCTGTATTTTTCGCAAGAATCGTAATTCCGCGTTCTTTTTCAATCGCATTAGAATCCATCGCACGTTCTTCCACATGTTCATTTTCACGGAAAGTACCAGATTGCTTAAGCAACTGATCCACTAATGTCGTTTTACCATGGTCAACGTGGGCAATGATGGCTATATTACGAATATTTTCTCTTAATTTCAAAAAATTCACTCCTAAAAAAGTTTGTGTTTAACGTATCACTAGTATTAACTTACATATTATATCACAAACATACTAGAAACAAATACAGAAATTATGTACAATAGATATATTAGGGGTGATATTAATGAATATTAAATGGAATTTCTTAATATTAGCGGTATTGGCAGCATCCAGCATTGGCTCAATTGGCATCTTCATTGCTGAAAAAAGCTTGATTGGAATATTAGCTGCAATCGTTATACTTTGCGGAGTTATGGGGTTCGGTTTCACTCAAAAGAAGAAATTACGCGAAGCAGGAAAGTTATAATATAAAAACTCGCTGTCGGACAGCGAGTTTTTTTTGTTAATTATTTGAAATTCGGTTTTCAACACCAGTATTACTGAAATCTGGAAAAATCATAACCATTTCGGAACTTTGGCCATGGCGCTAATTGCCGGAAGTACCTGATAAGTATTTATCGAATACTTCTTTATGCAGCCTTGGTTTAGAAACGAAAAGTGAGTCACCTTCTAAAAAATCCAATTTGTCACCATTAATATTACTAACTTCCCCGCCCACTTCCTCAACCAGTAAAACTCCTCCAGCAAAGTCCCAGGGCATGAGTCTCATGGTTATGTATGCATCAATCCTTCCAGCTGCCACGAATGCAAGCTCCAATGCTGCCGAGCCATAGGAACGGGTCCCTCTTGCATCCCGAACAAGTGGTGCAAGAAGGCTCGGATCAATTCTACGATTTTCCGTTACCCAGCTGGCATTAATGGAAACGATGGCTTTGCTTACTGATGCCTCTTCAAGGGGTGGAAGCCTTTGATCATTCATGAATGCTCCCTGCCCCTTAATCGCATGATATAATTCATCGGTAACGACATCATAAACCATGCCGATTTTTCCGATGCCATCCTCATAAACCCCAAGAGAAATTGCAAAATTCCGCTGTTGATGGATGAAATTCAAAGTTCCATCAATCGGATCAATAATCCATACAGTTCCTTTTAGGTCTTTAATATCATTACCCATTCCCTCTTCCCCAAAAATCCGGTGTTCAGGAAAGACTTCGCTAATCTTTTCGCAAAAAAACTTTTCTATCGCTTTATCCATATTTGTAACTAAATCATTGGGATTCGTTTTCATTTCAATATTCAACTTGGTTTTAAAGGACGCCCTTAGCGTCGTACCCGCTTCTTTCATCCATAACTTCGCATATGTATCCATTTCATTAATCGATACCATTATAATATCCCCGTCCTTTATGATCAGAAACTACATTAAAATGATCCTCTACTAAAGATTAAAGCAAATAGAGCTTGTCTTCAAGTTTTTAACATCTTAAATTTTCCATTATTAAAAAAAGAATGAGGAATGATGGTTTCTTCCTCACCCATCCATTAATCGAGTTCCCGATCATGAATAATCCCGTACAAATACTTTCAAATCACTCTACCAGTTCCCTTCCTTATTAAATGGAGCCGCACCAATGATGCTTGAAAAAAATACCGCCTTATATATATATATTGGACATTTAATGAAAAACGGACACATTATTTTTAAAATAAAATAAGTGTCCGTTCATCTATAATAAAATTCCTTGTATTGAAATTGATTCATTTCTTTCACTCATTCTCCTTCAAGATCTAAGCCAATCATTTACAAGGCTTTCAGTTTCAACAGTTCCAACCGGATGCGTTCTAGCCTTTGCTTACATTGTGATCTCTTTTGGTCATTCTCTTCACCAATTGCTTCAAAAAGGGTTGCTAATTCATAGTCCATTTCCATTCTTAACACTGCAGCTCTATGTCTTTCAACTTCTTTAGCTTTTAATGCTTGGTTCATGACTTGTTTCATAATTAACATTCTCCCTTCATCAATTAACTTAATCTTCTGAATTTATTTTATTTTATCATATGACTTCCTACCACAAATAGCAACTAATTTGTGCTTTAACCTATAAGGAATTTTTGCAGTGCCAATCCAAATCGTATTTATTAAATTTCACTTTTACTTATGCTACAATATGTGCAGATATTACGGTAGGAGAGATGATTATGAATATAGCTAGTTTTACAGCAGATGATTTTAATGTTTTTAAAATTGATGGATTGGAACCCCGCATGGATGCGTTAAAAGAACGTATCCAGCCTAAACTACAAGCTCTTGGAGAGCAATTTTCACAACAACTGTCAGTTTTGACGGGGGATGAAATGTACCCTCACGTCGCCAAGCATGCCAGACGGAAAGTGAATCCTCCTAATGATACATGGGTTGCTTTCGCTGCCAACAGCAGAGGCTATAAAATGATGCCTCATTTCCAAATTGGGTTGTGGGAAACGCATATGTTCATTTGGTACGCCGTCATTTATGAAGCGCCTAATAAAATTGAAATCGGAAAGCAACTGGAGCAGCAGGCGGACCGATTAGTGAATAGCATTCCCTCCCATTATGTTTGGTCAATGGACCATACAAAACCTGATGTCATTCCTCACGATGGTCTTGGAGTCGATGATTTGAATTCAATGTTCACTCGATTGCAAACTGTAAAGAAAGCCGAAATCCTATGCGGCATTAGAATTTCCCGAGATGACGCGATTAAGTTAAATGATGATGATTTCATTCAAACCATTCAAGATGCGTTTGAACATCTTTTACCCTTATATAAATTAAATTAAACAACTTTGATAGTATTCGGATTGAATTATCGGAAATAAAACTGATTAAGAAAAAAGGAGAGCCCCAATAAACTGTACCCTGTAGAGTAGACACTTTAAAAAAAGTGGCTGCCCTACAGGGTCTTTTTTTGTACAATGAAATGATTACAGGCAGAGGAGAACG
>NZ_JBNNOR010000029.1:0-40908 GCF_050274955.1 Peribacillus sp. NPDC006672 | reverse complement strand
ACACACTGTGATATAAATTGAAACGCCGTATACGCGAACCGTACGTACGGTGTTGTGAGAGGGGCGAAAATAACTTATTTTCCCCCTACTCGATTTAGGCACTAACGGGGCAGTAAAGTTGAAGAAAGGGACTGTCATAAGAATTAACAAAAGATACCTTCTAATCAAGGTATCTAAGGTAGGTTTTATTAAATTTGGACTTCACTTATTAAAGAATGAGTATTCCCTTCGGTGTCTTTAAAGAAGGTCATCCAAGTTTCAATCTGTCCCATTTTTGCTACCATATGTGGTTCGTTAATAAAGGAAACTCCTTTTTTATGTAATTCTTCGTATGTTTCTTTTATATTTTCAACTTGAAAATAAATAACAGAACTTGAATGGGCAAATTCTTCTTTTTCAGGAAGGCTGAGAAGAAGGCGAGTCTCATTACATTCAAAGAATGCCATATTGTCTGTATTAAATAGAAGGGGAAGCCCTAATAAGTCTTTATAATAACCTATTGCTTTTTGAATATCTTTTACTGGTATCCCTATTTGTCTAACATCTTTAATCAAATTTGTTTCCAATGATAACCTCTCCTTTGCTATTTTTAGTGTCCAGGCTTAGTTTACTGAATATTCAGATAAAACTAATTATACATGAAAATTTTGAATGATACTAATAAAAGCTTTTACTATAAATTTTACATTTGTCCTAATGATATTCTTAATGAACTACCATGAAATTAAACACTAATAATCAGGAAAAAGAGAAGCGCCCTATTAAAGATCTTCTAATAAATCGGTGGTTAGGATGCTTCTGATATATTTACGGTATATCCTAAGTTTTCTAACCTTCGAACCGAATTTCGTACAATGGAAGCTTGCTGTTGTATATCAAAATAATCTTCGCCTATGTCTACATACATTTCTTTTCTAATTAAAAGATAATAAGAAATTCTTAACATGGCGTAATTCCAGCATTTTCTTCCTTTTCTTGCAGCTGTCCGTCTGTAAAGAGCTCCAAGATAGTTTTTGAAGGCTCCAACTGAATGGGCAGCCTTGGTTATAGCAGATTTTAGATATTTATTTCCCTTTTTGGCTCTGGTTGATTTCCTTTTCCTGTACTTTCATTGTGTCCTGGTAGGAAGGCGGCCCATGAACATAATCTGGCTGCACTTTCGAACTATTTTTCAAAGTCCGTTCTGATTTCAGTTAGAATTTGTTCGTCCATTCGAGTGGCAATATTAGGTATCTAATCCAGTCGTTCTATGTTTTCTTGATACACACTAACTCTTTGGGGCAACCTCTTGATCGAGTTTTTCATTCTGTTCAGTAAGGAAATCAATATGATTAAAATCATTCATTTTGAGCATCATGCTTGATGAGGGTTCACATATCCACTCAGGGCAGGAATAAATCATCTTTTTTCTTCTTTAACGAGCGTCACGCAAAGCTTGTCTCCAATAATCCAAGACGAAGAAGTTGAGCAATCCACTCTTCATCAACCCTTTGTAGACACCATCAAATCACGTATTCAGCAAATCGAATAAAAAGAACTCAATACAAAAAACAATAAATTTAAAAAGTTTTTTTGCGAAAAAAATTTAATTGGATATTTAATCAATCAATCGAGCATCATATTAAAGGACTTTTAAGGGTTTCATTATTAAATATGGAGGGATTTTTTATGGATAATAACACCAAGAAAAAAAATGAATCTGAGGTTAGAAAAAGTGTGGATGTTGAAATTGCACAAGATTTAAGTGACTTTAGAAATCAATTAAATAATCTGCAACGTTCACTTTCTAAAATACAACAAGGGCAACAACAATCCGGCCAGCAACAGGGTCAACAAAATCAACAACAATCACAGGGTCAACAAAATCAATTATCGCAACAGATTCAACAATTAAGTGGTCAAACACAACAACAATTACAACAAACAGATCAACAATTACAGGAATCTATTCAACAAGCAATTCAAACTTTAAATCAAGCTTCCCAATATGTTCAAAGTAATCGAGCATTAACTCAAATGAATCAAGCTGTAAGTCAGGCCCAACAGCAGTTACAACAAATGATCGGGGGGCAGCAACAATCCGGACAGCAAATGGGAAATCAACAAGGTCAGCAACAATCCGGACAGCAAATGGGAAATCAACAAGGTCAGCAACAATTTGGCCAAATGGGACAGCAAAACCACCTACAATAATGGGTTTCTCATAAACATATAAAAATGTTGGGGAAATTTTTGATTTTTAAAAAACACACTCACAAATACCCTCTTGGCACCCTTAGGCTTGGATGGCGATGGGGTAAGATCAGAGTGCACCGAATATAGTGTAAAAACAGGTCACTTATTTTGAGAAATTCCACTAAGTGACCTGTTTACTTTTTCCTATTCAATCCTCCAAGGATTAAGTGGGTATCCTCAATTTCATCTTGAACTTCCACACCCACCCGAATCTTAAACTCGTCTGCTGGTAAAAGCTAACCATAGCCGATTCATTTATTCATAAATCAACATTATTTAAGCACCCAAAATTTAAAGAATGATCTATATCTAATTTTCTATAAATTTAATCCAAATCTCTTTAATTCAATGAAGATACTTGCGTTTCCCTTTTTCTTTTCCACACGAGGAGGGACCTCTGGAAATACTTTTCTTTCCACTATCCCATGGTATTCCAACTCTTTAAGGCGTAATGAAAGAAATTATAAACGTTCCCCATAAAGTTCTTTTTCTTCATTTGGATGAAAAAGAGTGAATCCTTTTGAACAAAACACAAACCTTCTATCTATCTCAAATCCAGCTTTATTCAAAATTTTAACTGTCCCCTGTGAACCAGTTCCAGCATACCCGCAACTACAACCAGATAGGTGTAGCTCATTTCCTTTTTTGTCTATAAGGATGAGATCGCTATCGACCAAAATATTGTCTTTATTAATTTCTTTAACAATTTTTGCAATTTTAAAACGGTCAAATTGATCTTTAACTGCTTCGAATAACGCAATACTTTTATTGGTAACACCGCTATCTTCACCGTAATCTTTTATGACCAATACTTCCCGCTCATATGATTTCTTATATAGATGATATTTTTGGTGAGTAACGTCATTAATTTTACAAATAAGCGGATTATTAGCATCCGGTTTTTTATTCGTGGATTTATTAAACATTGCGCCCCTCCTAAAATAGTTATTTTATTAAGTTTATTAGGAGAAAAAGAGATTAGTACTAAGAACCTGAAAAGTGCAAATTTTTTTATGATTCTCATCAAATGAAAGAAGAATTAGTTTTAAAGATGTTAAGGAGTTGATGGAAATGAATCTTGATACCTTGTGTGGATGGAGCTGTTAGAAAGGAAGTAAAATTGTAAGTCAAATTAAAAAGCACCTAAAAGGCGCTTCTTAGTTATATATATTTTTAAAGTAATGAACATTCATTATGCTAATAACGATTAGTACGTACATTATTATATCAATCAGATTAGTTTCATCCATAGAATGATAGGGGGCGAAAATTTCAATATAAGCAATGAAAAATAAAGGTATTGACCATAAGTTACTCCGTAAAAATAGTGGAATCGTTATGCTAAATAAATAATGATTAACACGGAGATTGCAATCAAGTTGATAATTAAAATTAGATCAATAACATCGTACGTGTTGATAGATGAAGGATTATAAACTACAGGAAGTGAAAGCGCTGTAAGAGCAACTAGTACCCAAAACGTTATCCGGTAACTTTTCTAATGAAGTTTTGTAGGCTTTCGTCATAGCGGCAAGAAACAAGCTACTTTCAAGTAATAACGAAGTTTAGGATGCAGGCAATTCTTATAGGAAATGGGTGAATTATTACGATTGCTATTGCTAATAAATTAGGCTTCCTTTAATGAAAGTATTTCCCGAGGTCAAAAGTTTCGGATCTCTTTGAAGGAAGGATAAGGCATGGACAAGCCTATTAACAATTACGGTTGTAGAATGACAGACTATTCAACAAAACCGTAGATTGTTGAATATAATAAAAAGATCCAACTTAGGCATTCTCTACGTATTTCTCCATACTATTGCATACTTCCTTTGATATTTTGTATCCTCTTCTTTTTCAACCAAATCCAATGCGATTTGCTTTATTTCCTCATCTTTTATTTCATTAAACAAATTCCTAAGTCCTTGAATAATATCAAAACGAATTAAG
Organism: Peribacillus sp. NPDC006672; assembly: GCF_050274955.1. Lineage (NCBI taxonomy): Bacteria > Bacillati > Bacillota > Bacilli > Caryophanales > Bacillaceae > Peribacillus > Peribacillus sp. NPDC006672. Next base: position 36,726 of record NZ_JBNNOR010000029.1, on the reverse strand, counting down.
GTGTAGTTTTTTTCATGTACACAATTTATAAACCGATCAACAAGACTTTTTATTACCATCTCTTTTTGCTCAGTGCCAGCTAGACCTATTTTCCATATAGATTGTAGGCTATGTCTTGCTGTGACGAATTTATTATCTTTTGTTACTTCCCAAACCAATGGGAAATCCTCTAGCATTCTTTTCTCAGGGTCACTTTTCGCTAAACCAGAAAGAAATTGGGCAGCCCTCGATCTTCGATGGTTATCAGAATGCGTTAAATCCAGCTTCAATTGTTCCCATACATCATAAGCCCAGTCCACCTCTTCTTTGGTAGATGCAAGAATATGATTGTAGGCTTCGTATTGTAAGTCCTTATCTTGAGATAGTAAATTTTTAAAAGATGATTGTATAGTACTATCCATATGAAACACTCCTTCTAAAAAATATGTGGGCATTCTTTCACCCTGTCGTTCTTTCCTGAATAGGCCATGTAGTCCAATTATAATTATTTCAAATGAAAAATATACTAACAATAACTTTTTCGATAACCTGGCCCTTTAGTGGAATAACAAGAAAACCATTTACAGGAAAAAATATCGCTACATGAGGATAAAAGATATAGTATTGACTCAAATCCAATGCTTTTCTTTTGCATCTGCGAATACTCGCTCAATTGTTTCTTTGTGTTTCGCATAAATTGGCTTTATATCTTCGTGATGGCGAAGATGATCTGCTTCTTCAGTATTCTTGCCAAATGTGACGTGTCACCGCTTTTTAATGATCTTTACTTTCCGTAAGTTGTGCTAAAAAAGGGCACGGTGCGCAAATATGTTTTGGTGATTTGTACTCACGATACCCTCTTTAGTGGTTGTAGAATACTTCAACGATTCACCCGACGGGCAAAGGTACTTCTATTTTAAAACAAAAAAGACTGTTAGCAAAAGGGTTCCAGCTAAATATTAAAACAGCGAGACTCCTGCGGGAAAAGCTGTCCAAGGGCGGACCGCCAGCGGCAAACCCTTAAAAAGACTATAGACAAACTCAATTATTTATCGTGTTTGTCTACAGTCTGAGCCCTTCTCATTTGAGAGGGGCTTATCCTTTCTACCAACCACCCAATTTAATATATGAAATTACATTCATTCGAATATTTGATCATTCTACACTCGATGTTGGGGCAAGGGTCTTCTCGTAATAAGAGCCTTACGATGATCAACTCTTAGATGAACTGCTGTTGTTACTGCAGTTTTGTTTGGTAACGATAGGGATGTTCAAACGATTCGCCAAAGAGAGCCAATTTTCAAAAAATTAATTGACGAATACCCATGGAAATATTATGATAATTCTATTAGCGGCTATTTAGCGACGTATTTTTGTTTACCAAAATACTAGAGTCATTCAATTAATTTTAAAAACAAAGGGGATGCTTTATGAAAAAAGAAATGTCATTCGGTGTTGCAATAATACCGCTCATCGTCATGATTGTAATGATGGCAATTACGGTTGTTTGGCTGGAACAGGGTCCACATATTCCACTTATCTTAGGAACATCAGTTGCTGCTATAGTTGCTTGGTGTTCTGGATATAAGTGGAGTGAAATTGAAGAGTCTATGTACAAGGGGATTCGTCTCGCTCTGCCAGCAGTCGTCATCATTATTCTGGTAGGGATGGTGATCGGGGCTTGGATGGGCGGAGGAATTGTTGCCACCATGATATATTATGGTCTCAAAATCCTCACACCTTCGTTTTTTCTTGTAAGCATCTCCGTTATTTGTGCAGTAGTATCATTGGCTATCGGTAGTTCTTGGTCAACTATGGGGACAATCGGTGTTGCTGGGATGGGGATTGGCCTAAGTATGGGGATACCTGCGCCAATGATTGCGGGGGCCATTATTTCAGGCTCATATTTTGGTGATAAAATGTCACCGCTTTCAGACACGACGAATCTTGCATCCGGGCTGACCGGAACAGATTTATTCGTGCATATTCGCCATATGTTTTACACAACGATTCCAGGCTTTATCATTGCCTTGGTCGTGTACGCCATTCTTGGGAGGGATTTTGGGAAAGGAGATATGGATGCTGCGAATATTGAACAAACGATCCGTGTTTTACAGGATAGCTTTGTCATTTCCCCATTCCTATTGATCATTCCGTTAATCGTCATTATTCTTGTTGCTAAAAAGGTTCCAGCCATTCCAGCATTGATTATAGGGGTCTTGCTCGGTTTCTTATCACAAATTTTCATTCAAGGTGGCAACGTGGCTAATGCAATAGCAGCTTTGCAAAGCGGCTTCGTGATTGATACGGGCAATAAAATGGTCGACGAGCTGTTTAACGGCGGCGGATTGGATTCAATGATGTACACCGTGTCAATGACGATTGTTGCGATGACATTTGGTGGAATCCTTGAAAACACAGGCATGCTTCAAGCAATCGTAAAGCAAATATTAAAATTTGCAAAAACATCAAGAAGCATCGTAGCATCAACGGTCTTATCATGCTTTGCGACGAATATTACATGCTCGGAACAATATATTTCCATCGTCATTCCTTCACGTATGTATGTAAAAGCTTATCGTGATAAAGGACTACACTCGAAGAACCTATCCCGAGCACTTGAGGATGGCGGAACATTGACTTCGGTATTTGTTCCTTGGAATACTTGCGGAGTGTTTATTTTAGCTACACTTGGTGTGCACGCATTCGATTATGCACCATATGCGATACTGAATTTTATCATTCCGGTTATTTCCATCATTTATGCGATGACTGGCTTTACGATTACGAAATTGACAGAAGCTGAAATTCAGAATATCAAGAAAGAAGAGGAAGCAACTCTACCAATATAACTTGCCGAACTTTTAATGGGACATGCTCCAAAGCAAGAGCCCTTCGAAAAGAAGAGTTCCCTCAACGAGAACCTTTCTTTTCTTTGGATTTAGTATACTGGCAAATTAAGTTCATAAACAGCTCGGGGACGCCCTTTTGAATAGGTCATTTCTTCTCCAACGATGGTCACATGACCATGATCGGATAGTTTTTTTAGAATTCTTTCTGTGGTACGACGGGTCACCTGTAAATAATCCTCTAGTTCAGCAGCTGTGAATTGGACGGATTGGTGGGAATGACTGAACTGGATGATTTTAGATATGTTTGCAGGGCTTAATTTTGTCTGTTTGGCCACCTGAAGAAGTTCGGGATGATCGTTTTTCAAGCGTTGCTGTTTAGCATGCTGTGGAAACGGGCCAAGCAAATCTTTGTCTTCCGTGAAAATGTATCCGCATTTGTCATCACTATGTTTTTCAGCAAAACCAAGGGCAATCTTTGCATGTCGATCTGCATCCATAATAGTTGAACCATATCCGAAACCAATTGTGCTCTTTTTCTGTAATTGGGCAAAAAAATGATTCAGCCCGTTTCTGTTCATCAATGATTCGATATCACCACGGGTGCTGTACAGTATGAAATGGCATTCTTCAAGTAACTGGACGGAGGCTTGAATTTCATGTGCCAGCACATCTACGAGTTCATGAGCGTTCGCTTCTTCCAATATGACATAGCAAACGGCAATCTGTGAAGACCTGCTTTTAATTAGGTCTGTATGGGCTTTAATATCCTGCAGTGCTTTAAAGATGGAACTTCGAGGATCAACCATGCGCATGGCAGGTACACCAATAAGCTGCAGTTGATCAAATACAGAATGTACGCTTGTTAGTGCAAGATCTATGAAACCATCTTTCCAAAGTTTTTGATGGTAAGAAGTGATCAGTGAAATGTCAAATGAGTCCTCAAGCATTTCCTGGTAATCCATGATATAGCTTGTATCCATCTCGATTCCGAGGTCAGCTAATACGTTCGTGACAATGGAGGCTTGGCTAACATCGACGGAAATTCGGTGAGGAGAGATTTTTTTATGATATAGCACGGATAGTAAGGAAGAAGCGACCGACATCTCATCTTGTGCTAAATAAAAAGAAGGAATCGGAAGGTGCTCATGATATTTTTTTGAAAAATAGTACGGCAACGCCCCTGAAAACAACACAGCATCACATGGCTTTAGGGTCTTAATTAGCAGACCAGCCTCAGTAGGTTTCTGGTATATATAGGCGTCCAAGTCAATTTCAGCAATTTCGGATGTGATGGTTTCAATTCTTTCGATAAATTCAGTGGAACCAATGACAGCAATTCTTGTATTCATTGTTAACCTCCAAGTGAAAGAGCTAATGTAGTCCTAAATAACGGTGTATTAACGACAACTATATCAAATTCGTACAATCTTGTGAATCGAAAGGGAGTTTTTAGAAATGAAAATTACAGCGATCCACCTATATGCAATCCATCTGCCTCTTAAAGAGCCATTTGTGATTAGTTACCATACTTACGAATTTATGCCATCGATTCTTGTTAAAATAGAGACGGATGAAGGGATTGTTGGGTACGGTGAAGGTGTGGCAGACGAACATGTGACAGGTGAGACAGTGGAAGGGACCTACCAGGTGTTGAAAAATACGCTGGGACCCATACTGTTAGGCAAGAATCCATTTGATATAGAAAGTCTACATGATTTGATGGACAAAACAATTTATGGAGTCCCTACAGCTAAGGCGGCTATCGATATTGCTTGCTTTGATATCATGGGAAAGAAGCTGGGGCAGCCAGTCTACCAGTTGATCGGGGGACGTTATCATGATGAGTTTCCGATTACCCATGTCCTAAGTATAGCCTCTCCTGAAAAAATGGCCGAAGAAGCGGCTGCTATGGCCGAGAAGGGCTATCAATCATTTAAAATGAAGGTTGGCACCAATGTCAGTGAGGATGTGGCACGCCTTCAGGCTGTACGCGCCCGTGTGGGTGAGAATATTGCTATACGAGCAGATGTTAATCAAGGGTGGCGGAACAGTGCGGTAACTCTTATAGCGATTGATCAATTGCGTGAATGCCAGCTTGATTGGCTTGAACAACCGGTAGCTGCTGATGACATCGATGGAATGGTTGAAATAAAATCGAAGTCTACGATCCCGTTGATGATTGATGAGGGGTTAAAGGGCACCCGGGAAATGCGTGAAATTATCCAGAAACGAGCAGCCGATAAAGTGAATATTAAACTGATGAAATGCGGTGGCATATATCCTGCGGTAAAACTTGCCCACCAAGCAGAGCTTGCTGGGTTAGAGTGTCAGATAGGCTCGATGGTTGAATCTTCTATTGGATCTGCAGCAGGATTCCATGTAGCTTTTTCCAAGAAAGTGATCACAAGCGTAGAACTCACCGGTCCATTGAAATTCTCTAGGGATGTTGGAAATCTATTCTACGATGTGCCATATATAAGATTGACTGAAAAACCAGGATTAGGTGTACAGATAAATGAAGAAACGCTAGTTGAATTAACTGTTTTTCAGGATGTTATTCGATAAAAGGGGGAGCGACTTTGGAATTGATTTATGAGGGAACCATCAAAAAGGAAAGGGAAAATAACGAGCGCTTTGAGGTCAGAAAATTAGTGTTGGAGGATTTATTCGATATATTGCAAGTCCAAGAACAGGTCGTTCAACATTTGAACGATAAAGGTGTGCTTCAACCGCTTACCAAGGAAGAGTTTCAATATATTCTAGAAGGAAATGGGTTGATGATTGGAGCATTCGTTTGTGAAGAACTAATTGCGTTCCGGGCGTTACTGGCTCCTCCTATTGATGAGGAGCATCTTGGCAGAGATATCGGATTGACAGAAAACGAGCTGTCGAAAGTTATCTATCAGGAAATTTCAAACGTACTGCCTGCATACAGGGGAAACAAACTGCAACAGACACTTGCAACATTGATCATGAAGGAGTTGAACAAGCAGGAGTCGCCTTACCGATATGTATGCTGTACAGTTGCGCCTTTTAACATCCCAAGTTTAAAGGATAAGTTTGCCCAGGGAATGGAGATTGCAGCATTAAAAGAGAAATATGGGGGGCAAATGCGTTATGTATTTGTCAAGGAATTGTCGGTAGTGGACGCATCTCCTTGGCAGGAAATCCAGTTCTTTGAGATGAATGATATTGCAGCACAGCAAGAAATACTCGCTGAAGGCTGGCGTGGATTCAAAATGGAAGAACAGGAAGGAAAACAGTTAGTCTTTTATGGCAATAAGCATACGAGTTAAAATCTCTTCGTAATTCTCGTTAGCACCTCCAAGTGTTAGGTAACATCTTACACTTGGAGGTGCTATTTTTAGCATCCATCTCCCCAAAAAGAGGTAAATGCTTTTTAAAAAGTTTCTTAGCAAAGTAAGTAAAATAAAAATTTTGCCTTATTGGAAAAAATAACTTCATTGTTAAAATATTGTTATTGTATTAGAAACATATGAAATGTTAGCTAAACTTCCAAAGACCGCTTCCGATTATATTCCTAATGCCCTTTTAGGACTATTCATTGTCTTGTTCGGGAGCTTGATGTATCGAAAAATAAAGAAAGCTTAATATGAAACAATTTAAGAAAAAGCGGTTACTTCTGCTTTCTTGTACAATTGCTATCATTTTATTTGGGGTTTGGTTTTCCTCATCTAATATCTATAAGTTTACAAAAGGCTACTTCCTTTACAAGACTCATGCTCCAAGTAGCCAAGTAAAAGAAACTGTACAGAAACCACCAAGTAATGAAACAACAAAGAAAGAGCTATATCCTGTCCGCCCTAAAACGGGTGAAGAAAGGGGAGCTGTATATACCCATACTAAATGCAAAACTCCCGATTTTTCATGGAACAAACGAGGATGAATTGGAGAAAGGTGTTGGTCACTTTGCAGAAAGTGTGCTGCCAGGTGAAAAAGACAATTCCGTTCTTTCCGGTCATAGAGATACGGTATTCCGTAAACTCGGGCAAGTGGCGAAGGAGATTTGTTGATTGTAGGAACATCGGCAGGAGAGTTCACATACAAAATCAACAAAGTTCGAATTGTGGATGAGGATGATCGAACCGTAATCGTACCAAAGCCACGGGCAACACTAACCGTCAGTACCTGTTATCCCTTTGATTATATCGGGTCAGCACCTGAACGCTATATACTTGTCGCGTATTTGACTTCAAAAACAGTAAGTTAATCATCAAGAGCCTCAATAAGGAAATCCTATTGGGGCTCTTTAAATATTATTTCCACAAATTCTATTTAGAAAGGAAATCGAAGTTGAAAGCATATTTCACTATATTGTTTAGTTATTCTTATTGCTCAAAGTACTCGATGCAGCGGATTTTATTATTTTATGATGGTAAATATAAGAGCCGGCTATCAAAATATATCCGATAATGAAAAGCAGCCATCCACTGGCAGGGTCGCCCACTGATATGCTTGAAAACATAGCACCCGTCAAATCAACTACAAAACCGGCATAAGCCCATTCCTTGATTCTTGGAAAGCCAGGAATAAGTATTGCCACGACACCTAATAATTTGGCAATTCCAATGAAGGGTAGGAGGTAGGTAGGATAACCTAAATGATTAAATAAAGCGACTGCATCGGGAGCAGACATTATATCCGGAATAGAACCCAAAACCATTAATGCCACCAAAAGCCCTGTAAAGATCCAATATATAATTTTTATTTTTTTTCATTTATTCTCATTCCCTCCCTTAGATTGACATTTTAAACATATTCCACTTTCCTTTTTTAATGCATTCTAAAAAAATTATCGAACTTTAACAGTCGTGGCGCGCGACTGCAGGCAAACTCGTAGAAAAGCGAGTTGATCTGCAGTTTTTTCTAAAAAATATTCAGATGATTTCAGAAATCCCCTCCCTTTCCAATGCCAATAGCGGTGGTGGTACATCTTATTCGTCTGTTGAAGAATGGAAGAAATTATATCTCTTCTTAGGTTTTAGACGGATATAGAGAACGAAGGAACTGTTATTGAGCCAAACCAAAAGAAAAATCTCTCATAATTAATGATAAAAGAGAGCTATTTCTAAATGATGGATTTACAACAAATTGTTTTATATTAGACCTAACTCATTTAATACAATTATCCTTTCATAGATGTAGGGACGAAAACAAACAAGAGAGGTCCTACTCTAGGTAGAGAAAGACCTATCCTGTTAGCTTAGGAAAGGTATTCAGACATCTATCATCTATCATCTATACTCTGCTATATAAATTAGCTTGTAGTAACATTTAAAAAATGTTCGATCACAATTGAAACAGCCCCTAATGCAGGTGCATTTCTTCCTAATGAAGAGGGCAATAGTTCACACTTACTTTCTAAATGAGAATATACCCTAGAAGAAACCTCATTCTTAATGGTATTTAACACAAGCGGGTGAGATTCGATAATGTTATTTCTCAGAATAATAGCCTGTGCGTCAAATGTATTGAGAATATTAGTTAAGCCAATACTGACGTAGAAGCCAAAGTTCTGGAGTGCATTTAAGACGGCTACATCATTTTTATTTGCACGTTCAACAATTTCTTTTCGTAACATATTTTTTTCGTCTATAGAAAAAGAATCCAGTAATGCTTTTTCTGAAGCATATAATTCCCAGCAGCCTCGGTTCCCGCATCTGCATTTGGGCCCGTTAAAATCTATCGTCATATGACCCATTTCTCCAGAAAAGCCATTTACTCCTTTATATAATTCATTATTAATAATAATCCCGACTCCAATGCCTGCGTTAATACTGATGTAAATGATGTTTTCATAGTTTTTAGTAACCCCAAACACTTTTTCACCGCATGCGCCTGCATTAGCCTCATTTTCAACAAAAACAGGTACATTGAACTCGCTTTCAATTAAGAGTTGCAAATCTTCAATATACCATTCCAAGTTGGGCATAAAAATAATTTTTTGATTGCTATCCACAAAACCTGGTATACAAATACCTATTCCCACCAAACCGTAAGGAGAGTCGGGCATATGAATAATAAAATCATGAATAAGTGCAAACAAAATTTCTTTCACTTCACCAGCTGAAGGACTAGACAAGTCAGAAGCCTTCTCCAGGATAACGTTGCCTTCTAAGTCGGTTAGAATTCCATTAAGGTAATCAACACCTATATCGATGCCTATTGAATAGCCTGCATTTTTATTAAAAACAAGCATCACTGGTCTTCTGCCACCTCTAGATTTTCCTGCTCCAATTTCAAAAATAAAATCTTTTTCAAGTAATGTATTGACTTGGGAAGAAACAGTAGATTTATTTAACCCTGTAATCTCAGAAAGGGTTGCTCTTGAGATTGGAGAGTTTTTTAAAATTTCATTTAATATCAACTTTTGATTCATTTTCTTTACTAAAGCTTGATCTGCTATCGGAATGATAATCGCTCCTTTGTTTTACCATTGAACTAAGTGTTTTTAATTTTTAACTAAAAACCCAGTCCAGAAATCGTATATTACATATTATAACTAAGTTTTCTAAAAAAATATTGAAATAAACATTTTTTTTGTATATCATGAAATAAAGTTAGTTTATTGGTGCAACAAACTTTCTAAAATGGTATTTACAAAAATTTTAATTAGGGAAGTTTTTCACTATTAAAGGGGGAAGTAACACATGATTCAAACTACTAATTATTTTGAAAGCGTAAACAAAGTCTCATATGAGGGAAAAGGTTCTAAAAATCCTTTTGCCTTTAAATATTACAACCCAGAAGAAGTAGTAGGCGGTAAAACAATGAAGGAACAACTACGTTTCTCAGTTGCTTACTGGCATACATTTACAGCTGATGGGACAGATCCTTTTGGTGCAGCTACGATGCAAAGATCCTGGGATAAATATGATGGAATGGACTTAGCAAAAGCTAGAGTAGAGGCAGCTTTTCAACTTTTTGAAAAATTAGGGGTTCCTTTCTTTGCGTTTCATGACCGAGACATCGCACCTGAAGGAATCACATTAAAAGAAACAAATAAAAACCTTGATGTAATCGTTAGCATGATTCAAGAGTATATGAAAACAAGTAACGTAAAGTTATTGTGGAACACAGCTAATATGTTTACAAATTCTCGCTTCGTTCACGGTGCAGCTACTTCTTGTAATGCAGATGTATTTGCTTATGCGGCAACTCAAGTAAAAAAAGGGCTCGAAACAGCAAAAGAATTAGGAGCAGAAAACTATGTGTTCTGGGGCGGCCGTGAAGGTTATGAAACACTGCTTAATACAAATTTAAAGTTAGAGTTAGATAACTTGGCTAGATTTATGCATATGGCTGTAGATTATGCTAAGGAAATTGGATATACAGGTCAATTCTTAATTGAGCCAAAACCAAAGGAACCAACAACGCATCAGTATGATACAGATGCAGCAACGACCATTTCGTTCCTAAGACAATACGGGTTAGATAAATATTTCAAACTAAACCTTGAAGCTAACCATGCTACTCTAGCTGGGCATACGTTTGAACATGAATTACGCGTAGCCAGAGTTCAGGGCTTCTTAGGATCAGTGGATGCAAACCAAGGTGATCCTCTTTTAGGATGGGATACCGATGAGTTCCCAACAGATTTATATTCTACAACTTTAGCAATGTATGAGATCCTCCAAAATGGTGGATTAGGTAGTGGAGGATTAAATTTCGATGCTAAAGTGCGCAGAGGTTCCTTTGAACAAGAAGATTTAGTATATGCTCATGTGGCAGGGATGGATGCGTTCGCTAGAGGTTTAAAAGTGGCTCATAAATTATTAGAGGATCGAGTTTTTGAAAACATCATTGATGAACGCTACAGCAGTTTCAAAGAAGGCATTGGACTTGAGATTGTTGAAGGAAGGGCCAACTTCCATACACTAGAGCAATATGCATTACAAAATACAAACATTACGAATAAGTCAGGAAGACAGGAACGCTTAAAAGCCATCTTAAATCAATATATTTTAGAAGTTTAACGGATAAAAGAGAGTAGAAACAATTTCTGCTCTCTTTTATAAAAGTGGAGGAATCATGATGAAATATATTATCGGAATTGATCTAGGAACGAGCGCTGTCAAAACTGTTTTAGTTAATAAAAATGGTGAGATCTGTGCAGAAGCTTCTAAAAATTACCCTCTTTTGCATGAAAAAACAGGATATAGTGAACAAAATCCTGAGGAGTGGATTCAGCAGACTGCTAGTGCTTTAAATGAGTTAATCTTCAAATCCGATGTAAGACCAGAAGAGATAGAAGGTATTAGTTATTCTGGACAAATGCACGGTCTAGTACTATTGGATAAGAATCATAATCTTTTACGCCATTGTATTTTATGGAACGATACAAGGACGACAGCACAATGTCATCAGCTATATGAAATGATTGGAGAAAAGCGTCTTTTAGAAATAACAAAAAATCAAGCTTTGGAAGGGTTTACACTACCTAAGCTGCTATGGGTTAAAGAGCATGAACCAGAGATATTTGATCAAACAGCTGTATTTATGTTGCCTAAAGACTATTTACGCTTCAAAATGACTGGCTTTATTCATAGTGAATATTCAGATGCTGCCGGTACATTACTGTTGGACGTGAGTGAGAAAAAATGGAGCGAAGAGCTTTGTCAATTAGTGGGCATTGATATCAGCATATGCCCATCACTAGTGGAATCTAGTGAATGCGTGGGAACAATTAATGAAGAATTCTCTCAAAAATCAGGGATAGCTTTATCGACTAAGGTATTTGCGGGTGGAGCCGATAATGCTTGTGGTGCAATTGGAGCTGGCATTCTATCATCAGGAGAAACGTTATGCAGCATCGGAACTTCTGGTGTCGTACTTTCTTATGAGGAGCGAAATGATAGAGACTTTGGTGGGAAAGTGCATTATTTCAATCATGGAAAAGAAAATGCTTTTTATACGATGGGAGTTACATTGTCTGCTGGCCACAGTTTAAGTTGGTTTAGAGATAATTTTGCTGAAAATGAGTCATTTGAAGAATTATTGGCTGATATAAACAATGTTCCAATTGGCTCAAATGGGCTTTTATTTACTCCATACTTAGTTGGGGAACGAACACCACATGCAGATGCTACTATACGTGGAAGCTTTATAGGAATGGATACTTCCCATAAAAAGAGGGATTTTACTAGGGCAGTTATTGAAGGCATTACCTTCTCATTAAATGAATCAATTGAAATTTTTCGAGAAAATGGAAAAGAAATTACGTCTATTGTATCAATTGGAGGGGGAGCAAAAAACGATAGTTGGCTTCAGATTCAAGCAGACGTTTTTAACACAAAAGTTATAAAGCTATCTACTGAGCAAGGACCGGCGCTAGGGGCAGCCATGTTAGCCGCTTATGGTTGTGGGTGGTACAACTCATTAGAAGAATGCGCAGATTTATTCATTGCTTCTTCAAAAACATATCATCCTAATTTAGAAAATGTTCCAGTGTATAAACAACTTTATGCTCTATATAAAGAGGTATATTCCCAAACAAAAGACTTAAGTAAAAAGCTGAATCAATTTAGCAGAAAGTAACAGGTTGCATTCGAATCATGCATACCTTTCTTCGAAAAGGAGATTAACGTGAAAATAGAAGAGGGAATTTTCGGTGAAATAAATAGAGAACTGGTGAAGTCTTATACAATCATGAACAATCAAAACATAAAAGTAACCTGTATTGATCTTGGATGTACGATTACTAGAATCGATGTACCAGACAAAAAAGGGAATATAGAAAATATCGTGTTAGGATTTGATTCTGCAGAAGAATATTTACATTATTCCCCTTATTTTGGGGCAGTAATCGGTCGAGTGGCAGGGAGAGTTAATCCACCAAGTGTTGATATAGAAGGGGTTACTTACCGCCTCCCTGAGAATGAAGGGGGAACTCATTTACACGGTGGACCTGATGGATTCCATAACGTGGTCTGGAAATCTTCTACTAGTGAGAGTATAGATGAGGCTAGTGTGACATTTACTTATATAAGTCCTGATGGAGAAGCTGGTTATCCTGGAAATCTTGAGGTAAGTGTCGTTTATACTCTCACTAATAATAATGAACTTATAATAACCTATCATGGAATTTCAGATAAAAATACGTTATTAAATTTAACCAATCATACGTACTTTAATCTGAGTGGCAATTTAAAAGAAGATATCTTACAGCATGAATTGACTATGAAAAGTGATAAGTTTTTAGAGCTTGATCCGTCCTTACTCCCTACAGGCAATTTAATAGACGCTGAACATACACCTTTTGATTTTAGAACAGGAAAGCGAATTATTGAAGGAGTAAAATCGACTCATCAACAAAATGAACTAGTAGGAAATGGGTATGATCATCCATTCTTATTAAGTGAAAATCATCAAAAAGAAATTTGTTTGGTTAATCCTTCTAACGGACGGAAAATGATAGTGGAAACAGATAAGCCATATGTTGTTTTATATACGGGAAATATGCTAGAAGATACTTTTCGAATTAGAGGAATTCCTTGCCAAAAATATCTTGGCTTATGTCTTGAAACTCAACATCCGCCAAATGCCATTCATAATCAGCAATTACCTTCTATTTTATTAGAAAAAGATAAAGAGTATCATTCTAAAACTCGTTTTACTTTTACCGTCGATTAAAAAATTTTAGTGAAATGAAATTCTACAATGGAAGGGAGGATAAAAGCAGTTAGTAGAATGGATGATGGAGAGAAAAGGTCATTTTTCATTAATTTTGAAAGCGCAACCAAAAGTATGCGCTGTTATAATTAATGGACTTTCACCTAGCCCGTCTTCTTAACTGTTTTTAATAAAACATGAAGCAAAAACGAAACTCATTATATATCTTTTCTATTACTTTAGTGGCCGCAATTGGAGGGTTACTATTCGGATATGATACAGCTGTAATATCTGGAGCTGAAAAATCATTAAAGGTTTATTTTATCGATAGCTTAGGGTTAGGCTCTTTGGCACATGGCGTCACCGCTTCAAGTGCTTTAATAGGATGTATTATCGGGGGATTAATATCTGGCTATTTTGGATCAAGACTAGGACGTAAAAAAACACTGATACTTGCAGCGATCCTTTTTACAGTATCAGCATTAGGCGCTGCTTATCCTGAATTTTTATTTTTTACAAAAGGTGAACCAACACTTTCTTTATTACTAGCTTTTAACTTTTATCGAATCATCGGGGGAATTGGTGTTGGATTGGCGTCAGCGATTTGTCCAATCTATATAGGAGAAATTGCTCCAGCAGATATTCGCGGCAGATTGGTATCATTTAATCAGTTTATGATTATTTTTGGTATGTTAATCGTCTACTTTGTAAACTGGGGTATTGCAAATGGTGAACCGTTAGAATGGATAAATGATGTAGGATGGAGATACATGTTTGCTTCAGAAGCTATACCAGCTTTACTCTTTGCTGTACTTTTGTTTTTAGTTCCTGAAACACCTCGCTATTTGGCAATAAAGAATCAAGATCAAAAAGCTTTAGCTATCCTTACTAAAATTAATGGATCTTCAGAAGCGAAAGCGATTCTGGGTGATATTAAAAAAACGATTGCTATCAATATTTCTTCTGAAAAATTATTCACTTATGGAAAATTAGTTATCATTGTAGGTATACTTCTTTCTGTATTTCAACAATTTGTAGGTATAAATGTAGCCTTATACTATGCTCCGCGTATCTTTGAAAGCATGGGGGCAGCAAAAGATTCTTCTATGCTACAAACCATTATTATGGGATTGGTAAACGTTATCTTTACAGTTATTGCAATTTTAACAGTTGATCGATGGGGAAGAAAGCCTTTATTAATAATAGGTTCCATAGGAATGGCAATTGGAATGTTTGGTGTAGCAAGCATGGCTTTTTCTAATATTATTGGAGTATGGACGCTTGTATTTATCATTATTTATACAGCTTCATTCATGATGTCGTGGGGCCCAATCTGCTGGGTGCTAATTTCAGAGATTTTCCCTAATAAAATTCGAGGTCAGGCTGTAGCTATTGCTGTAGCTGCACAATGGGCGGCTAACTATTTTATTTCTTCTACATATCCTATGATGATGGAATATAGTGGGGGACTAACATACGGTTTCTATGGTTTAATGAGCGTGCTTTCTGCCTTATTTGTTTGGAAAATGGTTCCTGAAACCAAAGGCAAGACTCTTGAACAGATGGAGAATATATGGAGAAGAAAGGACAAAAAATCAGGAGATAGTCAAATTATTTAAATAGTAAAATTACTTAAACTGGACATAAGTGGATAGGTGCATGGACAGGTGGACAACAACAAAGTGCAAATTTTCATTCAGAAACAACAAGATCGAAGCGTTAGGCGAAAATAGCATTAATCTCAGGTCTCATAGCTGGTAATCTGTTTGGGTATTTCTGGATTAATATACGTTGTATAGTTATACTTTGCTCTTCAACTAATGGATCTCTTACTTCAATAAGGAAGGTTGCTTAGGCAGCCTTTTTTTTATGGTTCGGGAGAGGTTTGGGAGAAGGAAATTTCGGTAAGATAGCGAATTATGCAATAAAATGAAACTAAAGGTGATTATATGACCAAAGTGATGTGCAATATCTACGTCCATGATTAAGAGTTAGGTACGAAAAGGATGAAATCCATTAGTAAGAGGAACTTGTTTAAGCTTTGCAGTTTGGTTACGGATATATATGGAATTTTTCATAAGGGTTGTTGGATACACGGATTATCAACTTAAAACCAGAGATACAAGAGAACTGGCAAGTGCTTAGTAAACGGGCGTGAAATCATGGGTACAGCACGAATTCACGAGTAAAGAAGCAAAATTCACGAGTAAATAGCTCAATCTCACGAGTAAAACAGCCAAATTCACGAGTAAACGGCTCGAAATCACGAGTAAACGTGCGAAATCATGGGTGCAACACGAAATCACGAGTAAATAGCCAAAACTCACGAGTAAATAGTCAAAATTCACGAGTAAAACAGCCAAATTCACGAGTAAACGGCTCGAAATCACGAGTAAACGTGCGAAATCATGGGTGCAGCACGAACTCACGAGTAAATATGCTGAATTCACGAATAAATAGCTCAATCTCACGAGTAAAAGGAGCGAAATCCCGAGTAAACGTTAAAATCATGGGTGCAGCACGAGCAAAATATCGAAAGGGGGATCAGTCTTCCCTGTCAGCACTTGTAGGCATGGCTTTATCTTATAAAAAAGTTTATTGACTTAAAAGAATTGATTAAAATGACGCATAACCCGACACAGGAAATCGTGATGATGGAATACATTAACTTTAAATCTTTCAATATAATAATTCCCGCAATCACTATCAGTGAATCAATAATAAAAATAACAATTCCTGGATTAATTGCTGTGGATTTTGAGATTAATAGTGCTAGTAAATCCACTCCACCGGGGCTAATATGTTGTCTCAGCATAAAACCAACACCAATCCCAATCGTCATTCCACCGATAATGGCACTCGTTATGATCGGTAGATGAACCAAACCGTTTAGTGGTGTTAGCCAATCAATAATGGTTGAAGTAAAAGCTAACCCAAAAATGGCATTAAAGAAATAAGACTTATCGTATAGAAGAGATAGAAGGTATATGGGAATGTTGATCATGATCATGGTATGTCCAACCTTAATCCCCCAAACATATTTGATTAACAAACCTATTCCAAATATCCCGCCATTTATTAGATGAATGGGGATTATAAACAGGTTAAGACCAATTCCAATGCAAAAAGATGAAAAAAGCAGAATAATAAACTTTTTCATAAAAATATTCTCCTTGTCCAAATCATTATCTTAAAATATATGAGAAGAGTCTAAATTTATACTTAGCTGATTGGAAATTACGATTGCTATTTGTGTATTGTTTGCTTTGTATTTCAGATGATATTCTTAAATTTAGCTGAGTGCAGCATAGAATAAAGCCCGTCAACTTGTGGCCCTGAAGTAATTACGGCAAAAAAAGCGACACTCATAAAAAGTGTCGCTTTTTCAGGTATTTTTATGTTTTCATGGGACAAGTCCGTTTATTATTAGGATTTTTATATATTATAAACTAGGTTAAGCTTAGTCCTGTTTATTCAAACTGATTTTTTGATAGACGATTTGTAATGGTATCCTCTTGTGGTGAAGTTCGTCTTATGTAAAAGGCCAGTATGAATACAACTATGGTTAACCATGTAGCTATCATTTATCCACTTGATTTGTGCGTAAACTCCTGCAAATCGGAAAACGGATATGTTTTCCGAAGATAATCCATCATTGCTCCCCCGACTAATTCTGCTTCGATCAATAAGTCCATACAATTAAAACACAAGATTTTCTTGTTATCTAACAGAATACCGTTCAGAAAACCACCCGTACAATATACATCATGTGCACAGCGAACACAAGAGCCAACTAGTTCATCCATCGATACATCCCCCTATTTAGGAAATGGTATATAGTTTTCTATTTTGAATAAAGGTAAAGACCAAAATCTTGCATAACGGAAGTGTGTCCCATTTGCCGCAACATGGTAGCTATATTGCCACGATGATATGATCCGTGAGTGACAACGTGTAATACCGATTCGGAAATGGAGGTTTCAAGCAACCCAGCATATGGGTTATCCACGACAATTACCTTTTCCATATCCTTTGTACTCAGAAGTGCTTTGTTTCTTTCGGATAAGTCTATAAATATTTTTTTCATTTCCTCAATACTTTTCTTTTCCACCGCTTCTCTTAGTTGATTATAAGATGCCATTGCTTCGTCCATACTTTTACCTGAGATAATGTCAAACCAAGTGTAATCTGTGAGATAAATGTGAGACAACACTTTAGATACCGAAGAAAAACCACTCTGTATATCCTTATGATAAATGTGCTGTGGAAGTTCTTTTAAACGATCAATGATAACTCCATTTGCCCACACGTGGTAGTCGTACAATTTTAATACTTGTTCGGGGTAAGTCATATAAAAAACCTCCATTTTGGGTCGTATTGAACAATTTATGCCTAAATGACAAAAAAATTCAGTTGAATTCAAGAAAGTTTAATATGTTGTTCTCTTATATATATAACAATTCTTTCTAATGATTCTAACGGTATGTACGCTCATCACGAATTTACAATGAAAAAGAGATGTTGAGATACGAACTACTAATCTTTCTGTTTAGAAAAATGAATAGTAGTGGAGCACCACATAAGAGTATTTTTTCTTGCAGGAAAACTGCTCCTTATATCGAACTGATAGTAAAGGAGATGGTACTTTTATGAATCTGAGGATCAAATATAGGCTTTATATCCATGTAGACGGAAAACTTATTCCAGAACAGTATGACCGATACGAGATACTAAACGTCAGGGAAGGTATAGATCCAAATGATACTAAGGATTACCAAGAGCTTATTAAAAAATTGGGAAAGTCAATTAGTCGGCCTGTAAATGAATTTGAAATAAAAAACTATGAAGCAATGTAAGTGCAGTTTACGTATTCTAAAATTTTCTCCTTCATTAGAACGAAAGTCAAAGTATAAAAGTGAAAATATTTAAAGAAAACCTCTTATTTAAAATTTAAAAATGTAGCCTGCTAAATGAGCCTCCTCCCCCCTTAAATTAATATATAAGGGGGGAGAAGGTGCAAGAGTGACCGAATTGAAGAAAATGGATATAAAGCTTTAAAAGAAAATCTTTGCCTTGATTGCAAAAACCTTTTAAAGATTTCGAATTAAATAAAAGTACGTTGTAATTCAGCAATATAGTTGAGCTCCGTTCAATGCAGAAAACTTCGTAGTTCAGACTCATTTTTCTATCCTTTACTAGTGGGCACCAACTGATGAATCTCTAAAGAATAAATGTTTAGTTTATTTTAAAATAGACCACGATAGAATATGTAAAGGAAACAGCATCTCCAAATAACTGCGGTGGTATAGGAATTACAGCCATTTGCTCCGGTAGAGGCAAATGGAACACAGCCATGATTGAAGTGCATGATAAATAACGCCAATTAAGCTCGCCATTTTCTAGGAGCGCTTAATTGGCGTTTATTCATTAAAATCAGATATCCGTCGAAAATATTGATTACAGCTTATTTATTGAGAAATTTTTCTGGTCTTTTGAATAGTCGTTGAATCTGCTTCATCCGTATGGGCTAGCATTTATATTTTTGAGATCTTGTAATAAAAATAAGCAAAAATCTCCTTATTAATCTTGACTTTGTAATATTTATTTCATATTATACTTTATAATGAAATGTTTATTTTAATAATAAGGGAATTTACTATTGGTTAGAACAGGAAGTGAATGAGAAGCTGGAAATGATGGTTGGTGGAAGCACTTTCAAAGTGTATACCTTATTATCTTATCTTCTTATGGTCGGGCCTGAACCTGGACCTGGTTGCTTAATCAATTGAATCTCTGGGTTTGGTCTGAAAAATCTCCACATTTAATAGAAGTTTGATTAAATTTAAAAAAATCTCTTCTATTATTTATAAAAACTTCGCATAAAAAACCTATATAAAGGGGAAATTAATTATGATAATACATGATAAAAAAATATTATCAGAAAAAACAAAAAAATCAGCTGAATTATTTGAAAAAGCTTGTGAAGTGATTCCAGGCGGTGTCACAGCACATATTAAATACTTCCCGCCACATCCACTAATGATGGAAAAAGGAAAAGGCAGTAAGTTATATGATGTAGATGGTAATGAATATATCGATTATTTATTATGCTACGGAGCCCTAATTTTAGGTCATGGTCATCAACAGGTATTTGATGCTGTGACAAAACAAATGATAGAGTCTGGAACGACTATATTTGGTACGCCTCACAAGATGGAAACAACAATGGCAGAAAAATTAGTAGAGTTATATCCTGGTATTGAAATGGTTCGTTATACGAATTCGGGATTAGAGGCAACACTTCTTGCAATTCGTACAGCGGTGGCTTATACCGGAAAACCGAAATTGGCGAAGTTTGAAGGGCATTATCATGGAGGATATGATCAAGTATTAGTGAGTGTTAACCCTGATATGGATCAAGCAGGAAACGCAACAGCTCCTAAAGCAGTTGGAGAATCAAGAGGAATACCAGATTACTACATTGAAAATACTGTCATTCTTCCATTCAATGATTTGGAATCTACCGAAAAGATTCTACGTGCCCATGCACATGAAATAGCAGGTGTTATTTTAGAGCCAATTCAAGGAGGGTTCATTCCTGCTGAACAGGAATTCATGGAAGGGCTTCGTAGAATAACAGAAGAACTTAATATAGTGCTTATATTTGATGAAGTAAAAACAGGATTCAGGATATCAATTGGGGGAGCTCAAAAAGTCTATGGTATTAAACCAGATATTACTACCTTAGGAAAAGTACTGGGTGGCGGATTCCCAGTAGGGGCCATTGGAGGTAAAAAAGAAATAATGATGATTAGCTCAGCTAGAGGCGGACGAGATATTTTAACAGCCGGAGCAGATAATATAAATAAACAAAATCCTTTATATCATAGTGGAACATACAATGGTCACCCAACCATATTGGCCGCCGGATTAGCAACTATTGACTTATTAGAACAAGAAGATACGATGGAAGATTTGTTTGCAAAGACGCAATCTTTACGTAAGGAACTTGAGAATGTGTATAAAAAACATGGCTTAAACATGCAAACAGTCGGTATGGGCAGTATCTTTAACATTATCTTAGCCGAAGGCCCGATTAAAAATTATCGTGATATGAGCAGGGCAAATACGAAATTAAGAAAAGAGATTGACTATGAGTTATTAAAATTAGGTATTTATACAAAGCCGCTTAATCGTTATTCGATGTCTGTCGTACACACGGAGGAAGATATTCTTCGAACTGTGGAAGCGCATGATGAAGCCATTGGACGGATCCTGAAATAATTCAGTTTAACTAAGTGTTAGATGAAAAGAAAAAGGACCGATCAAAGCGATTTTAATTGATCGGCCTTTTTTAATTCCACCATGGTACTTGCAATTAACTTGACAAAAAAGGATGAAAAAACCTATTGTTAAATTATAATCATTCACAAAAAGGAAATAGATACTCCTACAATACATAAATATAAATAAAGGGGCGCTCTTTTTAATGTCAAACGTCTATCAAAACATCGCTGGACAAATAGGGGAAATGAGCAAGTCCCACGTGAAAATAGCTACATATATATTAGAGAATCAAACGACCGTTCCTTTTTTTACAGTTGGAAAATTAGCAAAAATGGCAGGGGTCAGTGATGCCACTGTTGTGCGATTTGCAACCTCGCTTGGCTATTCAGGCTATCCAGAGATGCAGCAGTATATGCAGAATTCCGTTAAGCAGCAGCTGACAACGACAGAGCGATTAAAGATGTCCCAAAAGGTTTACAATAAAGAATCTTCAGGAGTATACGAAGTTTTCCAAGATGACATCGCAAACATAAAATCCACTATGGAGAAATTGGATGAAGATGCATTCCATGAAGCAGTGAAATGCTTATTACAAGCGAGAAGAGTATATGTTATCGCAAACCGCAGTGCCACTTCCCTGG
This sequence comes from Peribacillus sp. NPDC006672, assembly GCF_050274955.1. Lineage (NCBI taxonomy): Bacteria > Bacillati > Bacillota > Bacilli > Caryophanales > Bacillaceae > Peribacillus > Peribacillus sp. NPDC006672. The sequence continues at coordinate 15,335 of NZ_JBNNOR010000029.1, read as the reverse complement.
GCGTTTTTTTAGAATATTATCTTCAAATTGTTTTAAATAATGTGGAACTCCTGCAGTCATTAGAGAATTCATCGGAAAAGTTATATAATTTAAGTGAGGAAGATGTAGTGATTGGTGTCAGTTTTGATCGGTATACGAAAAGTACCATTCAAATGTTTTCTTTTGCAAAGGAAAAAAATGCGACAACAATTGCCATTACTGATAATTTACTCTCACCGCTTATTCCTTATGCGGACATTCCGTTGACAGCATCCAGTCAGATGCCCAGCTTTATTGACTCTTTTGTTGCACCATTGAGCTTGATTAATGCTTTGATTATGTTTGTCGGAAAAGAGAAGCAGGAAGATATACATGATCGATTAGAAGTTTTAGAAGACATCTGGAGTCATTTTGATGTTTTTCAAAAAAAGAAGATGCAATAGAAAGAAGCTTTACTTTTTCCAATGTGGAAGAGTAAGGCTTTTTTAAAAATATCACATCATAATATTCTGCCTTATTTCAATGGAGGCAAATTGCTGGATAGTTTACTTTTATCCTCTGCGCTATTAATTTTCTTATTTCCGAAGAAATGAGTCAACACAATGATTACTCCGGTTAATAATAGTGTTGAATAAAGTTGGCTTCTTGTAGAATCAATAAAAGCCATGGAAATCAATATGATGGAAATCCCCAGGATTGTTGCATAAGTCAAATATGGGAACAACCACATTTTCACTTTAAGAGCATCAGGATTCTCTCTTTCTAATCTTTTTCTCATCCTCAACTGAGAAATGGAGATAACCAAATAAACTAGTAATATAATCGCTCCTGATGAATTAACTAGAAACAGAAAAACTAATTCAGGAGAAACATAACTCATCACTACAGCAATATAAGAAAATATGGTCGCTGCAAAAACAGCTCTAGCAGGTACGCCATTATTATTCAACTTACTAAAATATTTAGGGGCATCCCCTTTTTTAGCTAAAGAGAAGAGCATTCGGGATGTTGTATATAAACCAGCATTTAGACATGATAAAACAGCTGTTAGTACGATGAAATTCATGAGGTGAGCTGCAAAAGGAATACCTAGGTTCTCTAAAACGGCAACAAATGGACTCTGTAATACATTAGCAGAATTCCAAGGAAGTAATGTCACAACTACGGCTATTGAGCCTACATAAAAGATTAAGACACGCCATATTGTACTATTGATAGCTTTAGAGACAGACTTAACAGGATCCTTTGATTCTGCAGCTGCAATAGTCGCTACTTCTGTACCGGCAAAAGAGAAAAATACAGTGATGACTCCCACAAAGACGGAGCTAACACCATTAGGGAAAAATCCCCCGTTTTGTACAAGGTTAGATATTCCAACAGCCGATTCTCCTGAAAATCCGAATATATAAGATACGCCTAAAATTAAAAAGGCGATGATGCTCGCTACTTTAATCATGGCAAACCAGTATTCAAATTCTCCAAAGGATTTCACTGAATAGATATTTGTTAAAGTCAATGCGATTGTCAAGGCCAAAGCAAGAAACCATAAAGGGATACCTGGATACCACATATTGATGATGGCTGCACCTGCAATGGCTTCAATGGCAATAACGACAACCCATTGAAACCAATAAAGCCACCCAACTGTTGTACCTGCCCAAGGGCCAATTGCGTCTCGAGCATATTCTGAAAATGAACCGCTTGATGGATTGGAAGTGGCCATTTCACCTAGGCTCTTCATAATCAAGAACACTAAAACACCGGCTATTACATACGAAACCAAGATGCCAGGCCCGACCTTATGTATGGCAGCGCCACTACCTACAAAAAGACCTGCACCAATGACGCCTCCGATAGCAATCATTGACATGTGACGAGAACTGAGTGATTGTTCTAACTCATTCTGTTGTTTTTTCATGTAAGACCTCCCTGAAAAATGTTGTGTAAAAGTTTACAAATACCCTAACCGAAACTGGATTGATTATAGTTTACACAATTTTTAGATTTTTTGAAATAAAAAATTCAAAATTAAATACTAAAAGAAATAATCATTGCTTAATTAAATAAAATAAAATATTATTAAATTAAACACAGATTTCTAAATAATCCGATAATTTTCATTTGCAGAAAAGGATGTGCTTTTGTTGGTTAAGGTTGCTGCAGTTCAATTACAAGCTATCCCTGGAGAAAGGGATAAAAATATTAAAAATTGTATAGAAATGGTTGAAGAGGCGGCTAAACAAGGAGCTGAATTAATCGTATTACCTGAACTTTGGGTAAGTGGTTACTATTTATCGAAGGAACAATTCCAATCGTTGCAAGAGGTTCCGACTGGAGAAACTGTTTCATTATTTCAAAAGCTAGCTCAGAGGTTAAAAGTAATACTCATCGTACCTTTTGTTGAGGGAGAAAATGGAGACCTTTACATATCCTTAGCTGTAATTGAGTCAACAGGGGAAGTCATTGCAACTTATCGAAAATCATTTTTGTGGGGAAGAGAGAAAGAAATCTTCACTCCTGGTGAGAAAGTCTATAATGCAATTGATACATCGAAAGGAAAAATAGGTGTTCTTATTTGTGCTGATATTGAATTTCCTGAACCAAGCCGAATTCTAGCCCTTCAAGGTGTAGAACTTATTATTGTTCCTTCAGTATGGAGTTACGGAGCAGAAACAAGATGGGATATTCAACTTCCTGCGCGCGCACTCGATAATACGGTTTATATTCTTGGCGTAAACACGGTTAATGAAGGGAGCTGCGGAAAGAGTAAATTTGTTGCTCCGAACGGTGAGGTCCTATGTGAAGCTTCAAGAACAGAACAGAGTATTTTAATTCATGACGTAGATTTTTCAATTATTTCCGATGTACGAAAAGTGGTTCCTTATTTGGATGATTTAGACAAGAAATTGTGGCCAAATGCTGCTGCTTTATTTGAATTGGAGAAATAGTTTTTTCGAAATTCATTAAACGAATTATGTGGGAATATAACTAGAATCTTATAAAAGTTTATTAAAATCCATTTTTCATTATTAAATGATAAATGGATTTTTTGTTTTATTAGCCAAGAATCGGCTCAAGATCCAATTTTATAGAACATACTAGTGTGTGTTGCCAAAAGGATTTCTTTTAATCGACAGTGCCGAATCTCTTGAGGCATAAGATAACCGTAAATGTGTTGATCTCTGTGCAACTACTGTCATCACAATATTAATAATTCAGCGGAGCAAAAAAAATCAGAAAATTATTGTTTTTCTGAAATATGCGCTTTATAATTTACCTAATAAACGTTAGGTGGGGATGAATTGAAAAGGCAAGAATTGATAGATGCAGCTCTTTTGCATTATTCACTACATGGATACCAAGGAGCTACCATGAAGAAAATTGCGGATGAAGTGGGAATAAAACCAGCATCCATTTATTTTTTTTATAAAAACAAAGAGGAATTATTTATCGCTGCTTTTCAACAATTACTTGATAACCATTTAGCCGAAATGAAACGAATTTTAGCTAAAACAAGTTCACAATCAGTTGATCAGATTTTTAGTGAAATGCTTCACGGGATCGTTAAGTATCACAAAGATGATGAGCGAGAGACTATGGCTTATATATCGTTAGTTACGTCACCCATTCCGGAAATAAAACTATATTTACAAAAGTATTTGTTGCATTTTAATGATTGGATGGTTAGTTCACTTGAAGATCTATTGAGGCAGAGTTATCCTAGCATTTCCGCAGACGAAGTGGACCAAATCATTAAGCAATTTGTTTTACTCGGGAATGGATTATTCTGGGGTATAAACTTGTATGAGGGTCAAGATTTAATGGAACAAGTTCATATTGCAGATCGATTCATCAGCTCCATGTTTAGTGATATAGAGAGGAAATATGGGCCTTTGACTAAAGGTGAATAACAAATAGGAAGGTAATATGTAAGGAAAATATATGAAAGTCATTCGTATTATGATCAGACGAGGAAAGGAGCAAATCTTTCAAACATGATTTCAAAGAGGGGAAAAAGTAAGAAGATATCCCCTGTTTGAATAATAAAAAGGTAAAGTCATAACTATGGCAGAAATGGAATGGTTTCCTAAAAGGGGGTGATATAAATAATAAATCATGACAAAGCAATAAAAATGGTTCAGCAGGTCTAATAAAAATAAAGGAGTGTATTCCAATTAAAATTAAAGTGATCATGCCGGTTATATCGGACATTTTTAATGAAGAAATTAGAAGAGAGATTAAATCTTATGTTTCCGAAAACACTGAAGTAGGAGTTTGCAATCTTGATTATGGACCTGAATCAATTGAAAGCGAATATGATGAAGCACTTTGTATACCTAATTTCCTGGAAAAAGCAAAGCAGGCTGAAGAAGAGGGGTATGAGGGTGTAATTAGTGATTGTTTTGGAGATCCAGGTGTGAAGCCTGCAAGAGAAATATTGGATATTCCAGTTGTTGGACCATGTGAGTCATCCATGCTTGTTGCGAGCTCATTAGCAAAATCCTTTTCTATTGTAACGGTGTTGCCTAATGTTGTACCTATGATTGAAAACATAAGCAAAACTCTAGGTGTAGATGGGAATGTTGCCTCAATTAGGTATGTAAATATTCCTGTTCTAGAAGTTCAAGACAAGGAAAAGTTAAAAAGTGCGTTGTTTGAAGAAATGATAAAAGCAATTGAACATGACAATGCTCATGCTTTAGTGTTAGGGTGTACAGGCTTTATGGGTGTTGCAGCGGAGCTTCAGGAACGATTAAAGCAAAAAGGTTATGATGTTCCGGTTATTGATCCCGCATTTGCAGCCACAAAGATGCTTGAAATTTTAATTGCTATGGGGGTTAAACAAAGCCGCTTGACCTACATGACTCCACCTTCTAAACAGAGAGTAAAAAGTTCATAAACTTTTTTAAGAAAAAGAAAACACAACAAGTTAACCCCTTTAAAATAAATTAACGGAATATTCGGTCAGCAGTTATTGATATTCATCATACAAAAGAGCCTTAAAAAGGCAGGGAAATCTCCAAGTTGATCGATAAAGCTGAGGAGTAATTCATAGGGGGTGAATTTATGGAAGATAATACAAAGTTGGGAGACGATTACTCTCTATCGAGAGTTCCACAAAATGCGAGATTGCCAATGTGGGATATCATGATTGTCAGAGTCGGTGCCCTAGCTACACTTTCTCAATTTATGCTAGGTGCAGCATTAGGATACGGAATGACTTTTTGGCAGGCGTTTTGGGCCATGATGTTTGGAAGTGTCATTTTACAAGTTATAAGTTTTCTAATCGGTTATGCCGGTGCACGTGAAGGCCTTTCAACTAGTCTATTGTCGCGTTGGACAGGATTCGGCAGGTATGGTTCGAGTATCATTGGCGCGGTCATTGCTTTTTGTACAATTGGTTGGTTTGGAGTACAGAACACTGTTTTTGCTAATGGATTGGTTGAAGCCACCGATGGTAAATTGACCCTCCCAATTGCAGCTGCCATCACCGGATTAGGCGTAACTGTACTGGTTATATTTGGTTTTAAGCTTTTAAGCATGACAGCCAAAATTACCGTTCCTGCCTTTCTATTGGTGGTAGGGATTGGCATCTATCAAGTTCTCAGTGATCATTCCATTTTCAGTTTAATGGGAACGCCGCCCCCGAGAGAGAGTCTTTCTCTGGGCGTGGGTGCAACAATGGTTGCTGGAGGATTCATTATTGGTGCCGTAATCACACCTGACTTCAGTCGGTTTGCCCGAAACGGTAAGGATGTTTTTTGGATGACTACAATTGGTACTCTAGTGGGTGAACTTGGTGTAGGAATGATCGCTGTGTTGATGGCCCATGCAGCAAAAACGAGCGATGTTGTGAGCATCATGCTACAAACGTCTGGCTGGCTTGGTGCTGCAGTTGTCGTTTTCTCCACAGTGAAAATTAATAACGTGAATTTATATTCCTCTTCTCTTGGCTTTACTAATATTTTCGATTCGGTTTTTAAGGTCAAGATGAATCGGGGACTCGTTACACTTGTAATTGGTGCTATCGGCACTTTGCTTTCCATAATGGGCATTCTCGATAGATTTGTAGACTTCCTTGTTTTACTTGGAATCATGATACCTCCAATAGCTGGAATTATGGTGGTAGATTACTTCGTGCTAAAAACGTATCGAAAAGCTCTTGATGAAAGCAGAGAGAAAGGAAATTTGCCATCTGAGCCTGAAAAATTGAATCCAGTTACATTAGTTGCCTGGGCAGCAGGATTTGCAAGCGGCTATTTTATTACAGTTGGCATACCATCTATCAATTCCCTTTTAATAAGCGGCATTATCTATTACACAGGTGTGTTATTTATAAAATCTATCAAAGGGAAAAAAGAGAATAGGGATCATATCGCATCATAATTTTTGAAAATCGGGGGTTTTGAGAAAATGAGGAGATTAGGTAAACAGGAAATTGAAGATATAGCAGTAGGTGCAGCTTTACTCGGAACGGGCGGAGGAGGAGATCCTTACATTGGTAAACTAATGGCTTTACAGGCAATTGAAGAATACGGGGAAATCACATTGTTGGATGTGGATGAAGTTCCTGATGACGCATTAGTAGTTCCTTCCGCAATGATGGGAGCACCGACGGTTATGTTGGAAAAAGCTCCAAGTGGCGAAGAAGCAACAGCCGCTTTCAAAAACCTCGAATTTTATTTAGGAAAAAAGATTTTTGCAACGATGCCGATTGAAGCAGGCGGAGTGAATTCGATGGTGCCCCTTGCACTTGCTGCAAAGCTTGGCTTGCCTGTGGTGGATGTTGATGGGATGGGAAGAGCATTCCCGGAATTGCAAATGGTCACTTTTTATTTGGATGGAATTGCTGCTACTCCGATGGTGCTTGCGGATGAGAAAGGCAATACTTCACTGCTCTCAACCATAAATAATGTCTGGACAGAAAGGATTGCTCGTGCAGCGACGATTGAAATGGGCGGTTCCACAATGACAGCCATCTATCCAATGACAGGAAAGAATATAAAGGAAAGCGGAATTAGAAATATACTAAGCTTAGAGGAAAAAATCGGTAAGACAATAAGGCTTGCAAAGGACAATAATGTTGATCCAATAAAAGAAGTGTTGAATAAGGCAGACGGGTTTGAATTGTTCCGTGGAAAAGTGAGTGATATCAACCGCAAGACAGAAGCGGGATTTGCTAGAGGTGTGGCAACATTTGAGGGAATCAATGAGTATAAGGGAGAAAAACTCGAGGTGCGATTCCAAAATGAGCATTTAATTGCACAGACAGAGAAACGCTTGCTTTGTGTCACTCCAGATTTGATTGCCGTGCTTGATGCAGAAACAGGCTTGCCGATCACTACTGAAGGAATCAGATATGGAGCAAGATGCGTGGTAATCGGAATGCCATGCCATCCAAAGTGGCGAACGGAAAAGGGAATTGAAGCTGTTGGTCCAAAATACTTTGGCTATGACGTCGGTTATGTTCCTGTTGAAGAACTATTGAAAAAAGGAGGGCTAGTATAATGAGTGTATATCGAATAGGAATTGATGTCGGGGGAACCCACACAGATGCAGTGCTTTTAGATCAATATAATCAGGTCATTTCGGAAACAAAATCACCTACAACGGAGGATGTTTCCATAGGCATCTATACGGCAATGAGAAAAATAATCGAAGATGCAAAGGTTCCTCGGGAGCAAATTAAATATGCAATGCTGGGTACGACCCATTGTACAAATGCTATCGTTGAACGAAAGAGATTAAACAAAATCGCAGCAATCCGTATTGGTGCTCCGGCTACTTTAGCCGTTAAACCGCTGATCGGCGTACCTGAAGACCTTTGCTCAGTACTCGGAAAGTACGTATACCTAATCCGCGGCGGACATGAATTTGATGGCCGGGAGATTGTTGAATTAGATGAAGCGCATTTGTATCAAATTGCCGAAGATATCAATGGGAAAGTGGATTCCATCGCGATTACTTCTGTCTTCTCACCTGTAACGCAAACACACGAACAAAGAGCAAGTGAAATTTTCAAAGAAGTACTGGGAGAAGAAATCTCAATTTCTTTATCTTCAGAAATTGGTTCAGTCGGTTTACTGGAAAGGGAAAATGCGACGATTCTTAATGCAGCTGTCGTAAATGTTGCTAAAACCACTGCGGATGGATTCATCAATGCACTGAAGAATGAAGGAATTGAGGCAAAAGTATTCTTTTGCCAGAATGATGGGACATTAATGTCAATTGAATATGCGGTCAAATACCCAATCTTCACTGTTGCTTGCGGTCCGACTAACTCATTAAGAGGAGCATCCTATTTGAGTGAATTAACCGATGCAATCGTTTTAGATGTTGGGGGAACAACAACAGATATTGGTGTTCTAGTTCAATCGTTTCCAAGGGAATCTTCTTTGGCAGTAGAGATTGGAGGAGCCAGAACAAACTTCCGGATGCCTGATTTAATCTCGATCGGACTTGGCGGAGGTACAATAATCCGCATAGGAGAGAATGGTGAGTTCACAATTGGACCAGACAGTGTCGGATACCGACTGCCAGAAAAAGCCTTGATTTTCGGAGGTAATACTTTAACAACAACTGATGTTGCTGTGGCTCTTGGAAAGGTGGAACTTGGGGATGCTTCAAAAGTGGCTTACCTTGATAAGGAATTATTAAATAGAGTCTATTTAAATATGGTCAATCTGGTCGAAGAAGCTATTGATAAGATGAAAACAAGTGCTGCACCAGTGCCTGTCATTCTCGTTGGAGGTGGAAGCATCCTTTTACCTGAGGAATTAAACGGTGCATCTGAAGTCATTCGCCCATTACATTCAGGTGTAGCAAATGCCATTGGGTCGGCTATCTCTCAGGTTAGCGGGCAGATTGAAAAAGTATATGCACTAGCTGAAATAGGAAGGGAAGCAGCATTGGAACAGGCAAAGGAAATAGCGATGTCAGAAGCAATCAGTGCAGGAGCTGATCCCGAAACGCTTGTTATTGTCGACATAGAAGATGTACCTTTAGCGTATATGCCTGGGAATGCAACCCGTATTCGTGTGAAAGCAGCTGGTGATTTAGCCCAGTCATGAATGGACTGGTGTAGGCTAGGCAGGGGTCTGTAAAGTAGCTATTTATTGTGCAGAGAAAGATTTACTTTTTCTGGTAATTGGAAAAAGTGAGGTGCTATGAATAGTGGAGTTGACGAATATTGTACTTGGTATTGAGATTAGGAAATAAAAATAAAAATAAGAATAAAAATTACAAATTACCAACGGGACGTCCAGAATTTGTTTTTCTTACATCGTGTAGACCTTCTTCTCCATTTTCACGATGAGCTACGCCAGCGTTTTCCTGCAGATTGTATACGTTTTAAGCCGATTAGTTCAATATCTAAACTTGCTTCTTCAAAAATAGTTTTTGGTATTTTTCCTTGCTCATTTTCAGTAATAAATTGGAGTTTAAATTCAGCTGTGTACTGATGACCTTGTCACTAACAGCTTGAACATGAGGATTACATTTTAGTTGTGCTTGTTCTTTTTCCGTAAATAATCGTTTGGTCATCTTGATTCACTCCGACGTGTTTTTTCTAATTATAAACAAAAGTACCCTACAGGTGGACTTTTTTCAAAGTGTCTATTCTATAGGGTACATTTTATTAATTGAGAGTGGCTAAATCGTTAGTTATTTATATGTCTCCTTGAACTTTCGTTTCCGATACTCCAAGAAGACATGCGGCCATTATTATAGAATGGTTCCGTGTGTTAAATTAAAGTATGAAATTATAATGTTTCGTCCTGCCTTGCATTTTTTTGTAAAAGGTCACGAATTTCCTTTAAATATTGCTCGGTTGCCGGTACCACTACAATTTCCTCTTCCTCGTCCGTTTGTTTTTTTCTAATAAGAGAATTCGCTATCTTCATAAACATGAAAATAGCAAACGAAATAATCAAGAAATCAATCACAGCTTGAACAAATGCACCGTATTGAATTTTCGCGTCTCCAACTGAAATGAATAACGAAGAAAAATCGACCCCTCCTAGTAAAATTCCAACTAGAGGTGTGATAATATTTTCGACTAGCGATGAAACGATTTTCCCAAATGCAGCACCCATCACTACAGCTATAGCAAGATCGAGAACGTTGCCTTTGGTTATAAACTCCCTGAATTCCTTTATCATCGTAACTACACCTTTCTTTTTTAATGATAAAAGCATATCAGAAACATGGAGAAAATTGAATAGAGTAAGTGGCCTTTATTATTTACAAATAAAGGAATGATAATCCGCTTAATCTTTTGAAATCCATTAATAAGTAGAAGGAAGGCAGTCAATCAAAGGGGGTAGCTTTCACAAAACATTAAAAAGTAGTTATCAAGCATATTTTATTGCGGGCGGATTTAACGTTTCTAGAACCAAGCACTAATTAAAGCTTTACAAATAGTACTAAAAAGCAATTCAATATAAATTTGTAAGGCAGGTAAAGAAGCTTTCACTAAATTGTTACTTAATATAAGGGAGGAATATAAATGTATTTGATTGGCGATAATTATATTATTGTACTACCCCCTAAGTGGTACTCCTCCATTGTTCAATGGCCTTCTCAAAATCGAGAGGGGTTTTTTGGTGGGCATTGGTTAATTATTTGTTGATCTTCGATAAAAGTTTAAGGACCAAACGGGCATTTTTTCCATATACTGTATTTGTGACTGGGAGTCGTTAATCAGATTTTTTATTTATTCCATTGAGAATAAAGCAAATGGCGGCATCAAATTAGTTTTTTTTCCTTTTTAAGGACAAAGGAGGATTTTACCTTTCATTTGAAGAATGTTTGGACGAATGGGGTGGAATAATTGCGACAGCATATTGAACAGGACTTATCTAAAAAGGATATTTTTAGAATGATTGTTAGGCACCTTGATGTATTTCCGTTGACTAGTCTAGAGGCTATTCGAGAAGTGATTAGAAGTTCATTAAAACAAAGAGGCTTGATAGGGGGGATGACTAAACAAACAGGAGACGCTGATGTAACATATAACCGGAAAATATCAGACAAGGATATCCAGTTATTAAATGATTGTATTTGTGACCTTTTGTATAGCCGCGTTATCCAACCTGGTATTAACGATGATAATCTGGATTTACCATGGATTCATGTCTCTGATAAAGAGAAACTTAAAACATTGGTGAACTCCCAATCTTAACTTTTTACATATAAAAGCCCTTCTCTATATTCGAGAGGGGCATATTTAGGTTAGAATCCGATAATTGCAATTTTCTATATCATTCATACTCAATTAATTATATTTTTCACCTGTAAGATGGGATTCAAACATATCGATAATTTCAAGGAAACGATTGGCTTCACGGAAAACGTGATCAGCCAATAGAGGATGGATAATGCTCTTGATTTTGCATTCTTCGATTAAATCTCTGGCGGTTTTCTTAAAGTCTCGAAGTGATACGACGGAAACACGGTTCTGAACTAGAAATTAATCCAATGAGAGGCAGTTTGAGATTGCGGCTTCATGGACTCTAAGTCTACAGCTTGAAAGACTAATTGATCAAAATCATTGCTAAAGTTTCGCGCCATATCTACAAACTTTCTTTCCGATCGATCAAGGAGATGTCCAATAAATTTTGCATAATCAGCCATTATCCTTAAAAAGAAAACATTCTCTTTGATGATAGCATCAGCAAGTGGTTTCAATTTACCTTCATTTAATTCCTTTAATCGTTTTCTAAAATAATTGGTACAAATAAAATGTATTGTAAGTACTCTATTGAATATTGCCTCAAATTCACTCAAAACTAATTTATAATGTCCTTACCCGTAGAAACAAGTAGAACCTTTCGAACTTTATTAAGAATGAAAATTTGAAAATAGTATAATGATGATTTTTATGAACTTGGATTAAAGGATATATAGAATTAAAAAAGGTTTTTTGATATCTATATTGCCTCAAATAATTATCTCGTAAGAATTATTAAAGAAAAGAAAGAAGAGAATGATTTGATGAAAGAATTCAGTGTTGTTATATTCTTGCCAGTGAAATGAATTGGGGAAAGGTAACAAAAGTCTAGTAAAAGAAAACCTGTCGCGTCCAAAATCAATTTTTGAAAAAATTAACAACAAATGTTTTGAAAACAAAGAAAATCATGAATATGAATAAGAGTGGGGTATTAAAAAATGACTGTTTTATTTGGTACGGTCGAATACTTTGTACAAGAAATACAAAGTCACCTAGAAATTTATCGAATGGGAAAATGGACAAAAGAGGATGAAATCTCGTTAATATATACAAAATTAGAAAATGAAATTTTGTACGACTTTGTATGTGACGATAAAGTTCGAATAGAATGTTTGAAAAACCTTGCCTATGCAGCTAAAAAATTAAGAACAAAAGACTATTAGTCTATAAAAAAGAGAATTTTAAGCTATTAAGCCACCGAAAACTATTAATGGAAGATGCCATGTTTGATACATAGGTCCACTATTAATATGTGGGTCTAACAGGGGTTGCTACGGCAACCTTTTTATATGGAACTATTTTCATTATTGCTCAACAATTTATAGAAAATCGGCAGACTAATCTATTTCGTATGATTTGAAATATTTGATTTCAAATTTATTTGTTACATCGGGCACCCAACTCCCTTCTAATATTAATAAAATCAGGATAGCATACAATAAACGTTGAAAACTAAAGCACTATACTTTCAATCTGATTTTTAACGACGTTTAATGTTTTCACTGAAATGAATTTTAGATGATACCAAATGAATGGTATTTAGGACGGCAATAACATTCCCACAATTATAGTTTGGGAAATAGGAATGTATGTTTCCACCATGAGGTGTTTATAAGAACGAATTCAAATCATAAAATTAGAAAATGGATTATATTCATGCACATAGAGTGTTTTTCCTTTTGAAAAAAGAGGAGGATATTAATATGGAAAATGTAAAGGGAATCGATGTTTCACATTGGCAAGGTGCTATTAATTGGGATGAGGTTGCAAAGGCCGGCGTGAAGTTTGTATTCATTAAAGCAACCGAGGGAACGAATTATCCTAAGCTCTCCTATTTTAAAGAAAATGCTCCTCAAGCCTTGGCAGCGGGATTGAATGTCGGGGCCTATCACTATGCGAAGTTTGCTACTGTTGCTGAGGCAAAGGCAGAGGCTGCTTATTTTTTAGATTCCATCAGCTCCTTTGCTTTAAATTACCCTGTTGTTCTTGATCTTGAAGAAAATAAAAAAGGTGCAAAGAAAAAAAAGTTAACCGATGCTGCAATAGCTTTTTTAGACGCTATTGAAGAAGCAGGATACACCGCTATGCTTTATACGGGTAAATACTTTCTCGAAAATACTTTAGAGGAATCAAGATTGACGAGGTATGCTTTGTGGATCGCTCAATACACCAGCTCGTTGGGACGAAGCACAGATATTTGGCAGCATTCCGATTCTGGTAAGATAAGTGGTATCAGCACAAAGGTGGATTTGAATATAGCTTATAGGGATTTTACAAATACAGTAAATGCTTTTAGGACGCCCAACTCCCGTGCATTGAAAACTGGATCAACCACAACATATACGGTAATAAAAGGCGATACACTAAGCTTGATTGCAAAAAACAACAAAACAACCGTAAAATCTCTTGTTAGTCTCAACAGCATTAAAAACCCGGATAAAATTTATATCGGTCAAAAGCTAAGGTTGAAATAAGAAAAGCATATTTAGTTGTGTCCTTATTTCATAGTCACAACTAAATATGCTAATTAAAAGATAAAAAAAGCCCTTTTTCTCCAACGATTCTTTGGGAAAAGGGGTTTGTCTACACTCTGGGTTCTTCTCTTTAAGAGAGGAGCTTATTTTTAATTGAGATTCATTATATTTCTTTGAGTTCATCAATTACCACTTCTGATTTTTCCTCTAATGGTCCTCTTAGATGTACTGTAGCAGTTCTGCCGTCTTCATTTAAATTATCAATCCATACTGAAGTGCCATTATATCTCACCTCAATGTCAGATGAAGAAGAAAGTATCTGTTTTACACGTTTAACATCCACATAAATCCCTCCCTGCTTATTAGTCTACTTATTATTGGGGGATAGACTGAATTTTATTCGTTTTTTAAAGATATGTAACAAAAAGTCGCCCACCTTTCCCTGTTATATGAGAGCGGGATCTAAATGAATATTATTGAAAAGATGAAAATTCTAAAACTTAAAAATGTTAGGTTATCTGCTAAAATGGATAGGATTGTAAAAAATGTTGTGGTGATAAAATATGAAAAAACTAAAGGTCCTGTCAGTCTTTTTAATACATATTGGTACATTCGTTCTATTTACATGTATGCAAAAAAACAAGTGGGGCCAATGCTGCCAGGGATAAGCTAAACATTAAAAAGCAAGACGTCGATGAATTTTTTACTGAACGTGACGGTACTTTCATATTACGTGAGATGAAAAAAGGCAGGACTTTTATCTATAATAATGAACGAGCCGAACAAGGATTTGCGCCGCAATCGACTTTTAAGGTACCTAATGCACTCATTGGATTACAGGTAGGGGCTGTAGAGGATGAAATGACATTAAATATTGGGACGGAGTGAGACGTGAACTTGAGATTGGGAACAAGGACCATACACTTGGGTCTGGTTTAAGGAACTCTGTTGTTTGGTATTATCAAGCAATGGCCCGTGACATTGGAGAAAATAGAATGGAAGAGTGGGTTCATAAGATTTCTTATGGCAACCAAGACATTAGTGGAGGGATTGATCAGTTTTGGCTAAGTAGCACACTCAAAATTTCTCCTATCGAACAAGCGGATTTTATGGAAACTTTATATAAAGATAAACTTCCTTTTGATAAGGATGTCATGAAAACCGTTAAGCGGATGATGATCCAAACTGAAGGTGAAAACTATACCCTATACGGAAAAACAGGACAGGGGTCAAACAATGGCTGGTATGTTGGTTTTATTGAAACACAGGATTGTGACTATGTTTTTGTTACGAACATCTCTGGTACATCAGTAGACGCCAGGAAGATTACAACGGACATTTTAAGAAATATCGTTTAATGGAAAGATAAGGGGTTAATACCTGATTTGGTAATTCAATCGAGTTGATGCTTCCCGAACTTAATGTAGTATTTTGGATTAGTCAATTTGAAGTTTAAAACCCCAATTTTTCTCAATGGGAACTAAGTCTAAGCATAAAAGAATATATTATAGAGCCAACGGATGATTTACTTCAATAAGAGAGTTGCTTCGGCAGCTCTTTTTTTAGTGTGCCAGGCATGGCAACTATCTAGGTGGTGAAAGTCCACTGTGGGGGTACACATCGACCAACCACTAAGGAAGCGCAAGGTACTT
>NZ_JBNNOR010000028.1:0-42941 GCF_050274955.1 Peribacillus sp. NPDC006672 | reverse complement strand
ACACACTGTGATATAAATTGAAACGCCGTATACGCGAACCGTACGTACGGTGTTGTGAGAGGGGCGAAAATAAACTTATTTTCCCCCTACTCGATTATGCAACTATCGGGGCAGGTTAGTTCATGAAGCAAGGTGTACTTGTACTGTGCGGTATAAAGATATAACAATACTTAATAACTGATATCTTACATGCTTAAGGGCATCTTATTTAAAATAAGAAAGGGCGTGATTGTTATTAAGACTATTTGTCCTATGTATTCCTTTTTACTTCACATTTACTGGAGCAACTTACGCAAGTAATGACAGTAAAGAGTTAGAAAATTCGTTATCTGAAATTGGATACACTTCAGTAAAATAAGGTATATTATATTTGTTGAATAGATTCTCTTTAAAGACAAGAAAAGTAGGTGAACAAAGTGGGAAAATATCAATTGGATTACAAAGGTCAGGTAGCTGTGACAAAGTTTCATGAAAAACAGAAGCCTGCCAAATTTGATAAAAAGCAGCAACTTGAAAAAATACGTGAGGAGTATTTGAAAAAGAAGCAAAAACAAACAGATAAATAATATGAATGAAAACATAGGAAGACTAAAATCTCCCTATGTTTTTCTTATTTGAAGTTCTTTTTTCAATTGATGATAGAGTTTATTATTCCCATAAATTTCAGATTCGGTGACAAAAAACTCGTCATCAGATATCCATTCCTCACTAAAAATTTCAGTAGCAGAATCAATAGACCGCTGTTATTTTGGATACACCAGTAATCTCCAGCAGAAATTTTTAAAACATTTGGATACTCACTTGGCTTAGGTAGCTGAATAAAAAGATAAGTCTCGATCTTTTCCGCAAGATACTTTCTCAACACCCCACACTCAAAGAAAGTTAGGGAATCCCAATGCGCTGAATTTACTTCTAATAACTTAAAGGTAAACCAATGAGTAAACCTATAAAAAACCTACTATATCAACGTTTATAGGTTAAAAGGTTTACGAGGTTTACACAATTATGGAATTCTTTAAATAGATAGATGATGAGTTAGAGTAAGCCTTAGACAAAATTAGCTTATCAATCATCATTAGAAAGTTTGAAAATCGCTTTGAATGGTTTTCTGAACACACAAAGCTGATTAATAAGCATAGATGGAATGTAGTAAGCAACCAGCGTTTAGCTTAATAGCTTTTATTGCTATAGGAATTAGATACATTTAACATATGAAAAAATAAACGAAAAGCATTTGATCAGGGTGCTTTTTTCTATGAGCTGCAATGTTCTGTACTCGGATTGCAGTACTCTAGAGAAAATATATAAAGAAAAAACTCTGAGATAGTTTTTTTATGAGTAAAGCTTAAAGAAGGAAATTATCCCCTTTTGTCGAATTATTTGATTAATGGGGGGATTTTATGATATCAGAAAATGGTGAAAGAAGATTTCTAAACTCGTTGCATACCTTGCTTGAAAGGTCTCAAAAATATAGTTATACCTGCAGAGGTAGTTAAGAGAGCAAATGAAAGTTTGCTCATTGTTATAAATCGCATGGAAGGGGATCTATTTGATGAAGAATAAACTTAAGTAAACATCCATTTTGCGATTATTTGAGTTTGGTTCCTATATGTTAGCTAACAAGTAACGTCCCTGTAAAAGGCTTGTGGCTAGTTTAGAGTGAACATATAAGCAGGGGAAATTCTCCTTTTGTCGAAATGTACTTCTAAGCATAAGACTTGTTTCCAATTATATTCTTAATTATCTGATTAATCAGTATATTAACCATTACCATTTTGTAACATTTAGTATAAAACTCTTTCTTTTCGCAATTAGTTTCATAGACTTTTTTTAAGGGGGATGGACTTTGAATTGGATAAAGAAAATTAGCCTGCCATTATTATCTGCTGGACTTGCATTTAGTACGTTTACACCCGGAGTTATAAGTCATGTGAATTTATCTTCAGAAGTAAAGGCTTCTGGAAAAGAGGGAGCACCAATTGATTTAGGGATTGCAAATGATGACCGGCTAATTGAGATGTTAAAGAAAAATGGAACGATTCCAAAAGATGCGACGGCCACAGAAGCAGATAAGACATTACAAAAGTATTTACATAAGCTAGCGACGGCCTCGGAAACTAATAAAAAAGAAAATTCTTTTGAAAAGAAGCAGGCCGCACTAAAAGAACAAGTTAAAGCAAAAATGGATAGTAACGGTCTAAATGAGGGAAAAGGAAACAAGTCAGGGCAAGCGAAGCAAAATACGGTTTCCTCTGTCAAAAAAGAAGATTGGGTTGGTACGGAAAGGAAAGACGAGGTCCTTGTTCTATTAATTGATTTTCCTAATCTTCCACACGGACAATTAACTTCCGATGAAACAGACATGTATTATAGCGGACCTGATGCATACTCCAACCAACATTATCAGGATATGATTTTCGGTGAAAATGGCTATGTCGGTCCGGATGGTAAAAAGAAAATCTCCATGAAACAGTATTACGAGCAACAGTCCGGCGGCAGTTATACGGTTGATGGTAAGGTTGCCGGCTGGTATACAGCCAAACATCCAGCTGCTTATTACGGCGCTCATGATGAAAATGCCGGTAATGATAAAAATCCAAGAGCACTTATTCGGGAAGCCCTTGCTGATGCGGCTAAAGATCCTTCAATTGATTTGAATCAATATGACAAAGAAGATCAGTTTGATTTGGACGGTGACGGCAATATGCGCGAACCAGATGGAATCATTGACCATGTCATGGTCATTCACTCTGGTGTCGGGGAAGAAGCAGGCGGCGGTAAAATTGGTGAAGAGGCAATTTGGTCTCACAGCTGGGATCTAGGCGGTCCCTACCCAATTCCCGAAACAAAAGCGGATGTAAACTATTTTGGTGTCGATAATTTGTTAGGACTAGCCTATACCATTGAACCAGAAGATGGAGCTGCGGGCGTATTTGCTCATGAATTCGGCCACGATTTAGGCTTGCCGGATGAGTATGACACTCTTTACAGCGGTTTAGGTGAACCAGTCAGCTACTGGTCCCTCATGTCAAGTGGAAGCTGGACAGGGAAAATTCCAGGAACGGAACCATCTGGCTTCAGTCCATATGATAAAGAGTTTTTACAGCAAACGATGACAACAAATGACTTTATGCCAAACTGGCAGTCAGGAAGTCAAATAAACGTAAATGATATTACTTCTTAAGGAACAGAGTACTTGCTTGATGAAGCAAGTACAAAAGGCACAAATGATGATGTTGTTAAAGTAAATCTTCCTGAAAAGGAGATATTAGTTAATAAGCCTGCAAGTGGGAAGTCAGAGTACTTCAGTGGGAGTGGAAATAATCTAAGTAACAAAATGAATACGACTATTGACTTATCCAATGCTACTTTTGCTCAACTTACATTTAAAACCTGGTACTCTATCGAACAAGATTATGATTATGCTACTGTTCGTGTCAATGGTCAAACGGTTCATGGTAACATCACGACGAATGATGATCCTCAAGGGTCAAATCCAGGCAATGGAATTACAGGAGATTCCGGAAACAAATGGGTAGATGCAACATTTGATTTATCTCAATTTGCTGGCCAAAAAGTCCAATTAAGCTTCAATTATGTCACTGATGGCGGATTGGCAATGGCTGGTTTCTATGTTGATGATATCAAGGTAAGTGCGGGTGGCAGCACAATTCTGTCCGATGATGCGGAAGGAACTTCACCATTTACTTTTGTAGGTTTCTCCAAATCTGATGGCAAAAAATATGCAAGTCAGTATTACCTTCTTGAATGGAGATCCCATAACGGTTCTGATTCAGGTTTAGCCAATGTGAACCGTAAAGGAACCATGTTATCTTATGATCAAGGTTTAGTAGTTTGGTATGTTGATAACTCCTACGATAACAACTGGACAGGTCCAGACAACCACCCTGGTGACGGTTTCTTAGGTGTTGTCGACGCCGATCAGCACAATAATATCTGGCATTATAAGGACTGGAAGGATCCCAACGGTGTATATGATGTTAATAAAGTCCTTGGCTCAAACAGCTATCAAATGCATGATGCAGCATTTAGCTTAAACAAAGGCAGTAAAGTGACCATTGGTGATTCATCTTTCTACCTGAAAGATAACTTTACTCAAAGCAATGCCATGTTTGATGATAATCAGAATTACAGCAATACCCAAGCTCCTGACGTTGGCCGTAATATTCCAAAATTCGGACTAAAGGTTCGCGTAGTTGGCCAAAGTGCTGACGGTACTGTAGGTAAAATTTTACTTTATAAATAATAAGGTGGTTCTCTTATTTAAAGTGTATCCCTTGTAGCACATTTTAAAAAAAGCTAGAAAGCATTGAACAGATGATCCCTGTATTGTGAAGTGAACCCAAAAAGTTAGACAAAGTATTTTAAGCAGCTACTAAGGATTGGATCCTGTATTGTACAGGATCCAATCCTTTTAGTTTTGCTTACTTCATACTTCTGAGCTACATTTTTAAAAGATTCATGACCCTCAATATAATAATGAACGGCAGCTAGCTTAGTTTCTAACGAATATTTTGTCATAAAAAAACGGCACCTCCAATTGTTAATTGTGACTAACAATTGGAGTGCAGTTCATACTGAGGGGCTCTGTTTTTTTCAAAGCCGATAATTAATGCTCTGGCAAGTTAGTTTAACAATCAATTAGGAATATGTGGTAACTTGGTTAAAAGGGGGGGTTAATTGTTAAAGTTTTTGCAAATTATTTTATCAATAACAGTTATTTCACTTGCAGGGTATGGATTGATCACTGAGGATTTTAAGTTTCAACCATATATAATGTTGTTTTTAGGTTTAACGATGTTGGTAATGGGATTAAGAGAATTTCAAAAGGGACAAAAAGGTTACGGCTGGCTAAGTATAGTTGTATTTATATTTATTTTATTTGTATCAATCAAAAGTTTCTTATTGAATTAACTGGTGCGTTAGCTGAAGATCAGAGCTGTCTTTAGGTGGCTTTTTCATTATGCAATAGGGAGGACATACAAATGAAAAAAGTGTTGGTTTTTATTACAGATGGTTTTGCTGATTGGGAAGCAAGTTATGTGACCGCAGAGTTAAATAAACCAGGAACGGGATTTCAAGTTCAGACAATTGCGATTGACAAGGACCCTAAAATTTCAATGGGTGGCTTGACTGTTCTTCCGGATTATAGCTTACAAGGCTTTTCCTTTAAATTGGAACTTGCGATGTTGATTATTCCTGGCGGAACTGAATGGAGAGAAGAAAAAAATCATCAGGCAAAGAAGCTTGTGGACTTTTGTTTTGGAAATGACATCCCGGTTGCAGCAATTTGTGATGCAACTACCTTTTTAGGGGATTGCGGATTTCTTGATCATCATAAACATACTGGTAATTCATTGTCTTATTTAAAAGAAGGGGCACCTAATTATCGAGGTGATGAAAAATATATAGACGAACAATCTGTTAGTGATGGCTGTCTAATCACAGCTAATGGAAGTGGAGCACTAGAATTTTCGAGAGATATTTTAAGTAAATTGGATGTTTTGGAAGGTAAAGAACTAAAAGAATGGTATGATTTATTTAAAAAAGGTTTTATCAAAAGTTAGTTCCATAGATATCTTGGCGATCATCAATGAAATCGTCCCTGCAAATCGACGAGGCTTTTTTAGCGACACCGAGATAGAACCCGACTATGATCTATTTTACCGGATTAGTGATATTGAAGAGTAGGTGTTCCATTTAGGAAGCTTTTATTTATAATGCAAGAAAAGGGCGCAATTCTGCATCAAGAATTGCGCTCTTTCTTAATGTTTAGGGCCATTTTCTTGAATAAAAGAGAAGGGATTATTCGTAAGTAAGTCGAAGTAAATTCAGAAGATGTTATTTAGTTTAACATTGGGACGTACTACTCAAAATTAAGGAAGAAGAAAATTATAAAGAAAGTAGGAGATCTATTGGATACAAAAGAGATATTGAAGCGATTCGAACAGGTGGCTGCATACTATATTGAAGAGTTAAGTAAATATTCGCTAGATGGGTTTACGAGGAAGCCTTCTGAGGATGAATGGTCATTAGGACAAATGTACAATCATTTAATAAAATGCACTTTTAATCTCCATTTGAAAGCCATTGAGCAATGTGCTTATGGCACTGCTTCCGATGAAGGTAAAAAAACAGAAATAGGCGAATCGATATTCAAAGAAGGAACGTTTCCTCCAATCAGAGTAAAAGGTCCGGATACACCGGATTTCACACCGCCAAATCCTACAGGAAAAGAAGAAGTAAAGGAAGGACTGCTTCAAATCATTGAGAAAATGCGGGAGATAGAAAGAAATCTCTCTGACATTCCTGCCAGCCAGAAAGTTCAGCACCGGGCAATGGGATATTTAAATGCAGAGGAATATTTTCAGCTAATCGAAATGCATTTCCAGCACCACTTACGGCAAAAAGAGCGTATCGATCAGTTTCTTTTAAAAGCTAGTAAGTAATTTATCTTTATTGTTGAAGCAGCTTTTTGACCGTCGGTAGGAGCCCAATTGAGGGAGTCTAAAGAGCTGAGTGGGTGCCATTCAACCATTTTAGTTTTGCGTGTTCTTTTGCGACTGGTGTTCCTTAAGCAACTTTACTTCATAGGTAAGTAAGTGTACAACAATGTTTGGAAATTGGTGATAGTCTCCTTCAATACAGTGAAGAACTTGGACATTGCATCCAAGTTCTTCTTGGGTATGTTTGCATATCTCCAAAAAGGAAAACCATTTTTCACAATACGAGTTTGCAAAGTGGTGTGATAACCTGACAATGGCTTTCGATGATGATGTGAGGGATGAATTTGCATTCAGTGTTGCACGAGATTTTGAATGTCAATGGGATTTATATTTAATCCACACTTATTCAGATAAAGAATTGCGAATATTGGACTTATCTCAAGTTTCCTTGCCTCAGGAATGGCTTCTTAAATGGTTAGAGGAATTGAATAATGTAACCAAGTAAGTTATCGCATGTTCTTACCGGGTGTGTTAGCTTAAGATCGGAGCTGTCGTTAAGGTAGCTTTTTTTGAGGAGTTTAGTTCAACAAGGGGTTGTAATATATTAAATTCAGAAGCTTGTAAAAGTGGTGATGAAAAGTGCATATAAAGTAACTAGTATGAATTTGAAAAAAAGTCACGATGTTAATAAAAATGATGCGATGCTTTATCTCTTTGATTGAAGAATTTTAAATAGTTTGGATATAGGATTAGGTGAAGATGATTCAGATATTGCATTCCGTAAAAAAGAATGTTATTTTAAAAATAGAATTATGAGAGGACTGATGGGTGAATAATGATTAACTAATCTATATTTTAATTTGAAATTAATAAATTCAAACTAAAAAAATAGGGTTGGTCTATCCATTTTTATAAATCAGTTCATACTTTATTTATCATGATTCCAATGATTAATAAGGACTTATTTAAGTGAAAGACTAATCCTTCCAATTATAAATTG
The DNA here is from genome assembly GCF_050274955.1 of Peribacillus sp. NPDC006672. Lineage (NCBI taxonomy): Bacteria > Bacillati > Bacillota > Bacilli > Caryophanales > Bacillaceae > Peribacillus > Peribacillus sp. NPDC006672. Next base: position 35,474 of record NZ_JBNNOR010000028.1, on the reverse strand, counting down.
GGAGGTTTTTTTATTCTCTTATAGATAAGTCGATATTTATTAATCCGTAACTTTAACCCAACAAATAAAGGAGAGAGAAAAATGAGTAATTCAGACACTATTGTTACACATGTAATCCTCTATATAAGTCGTTAGTATCCATCAAACTTATATGGAGGAATTAAAAAATTGATGGATATTCCGACTTTATATGAAAAGTGTCAATTTATAAAGGAGGAATTATTATGTCAATGGTAAAAGTTCAAGACTTAACTTTTTCATATCCAGGTAGCTTTGATAATATTTTTGAAGGTGTAAACTTTCAAATGGATACGGATTGGAAACTAGGATTTATCGGTAGAAACGGACGAGGTAAAACGACTTTCTTTAATTTATTATTAGGGAATTATGAGTATAGTGGGAAAATCACTTCTTCGGTAGCATTTAATTATTTCCCTTACCCAGTTTCGGATAAGAACAAGTTTACTCATGAAATCCTTGAAGAAATTTGTCCCCAAGCAGAAGATTGGGAATTTCTTCGTGAAATATCCTATTTAAATGTTGATGCCGAGGTCATGTACCGACCATTTAAAACATTATCAAATGGAGAACAAACAAAGGTGTTGCTTGCTGCAATGTTTTTGAATGAGGGTCAATTTCTATTAATTGATGAGCCAACAAATCATCTGGATACTGATGCACGAAAGATGGTCTCTGATTATCTAAGGAAGAAAAAAGGATTTATTTTAATTTCACATGACAGAATCTTTTTAGACGGATGCGTTGACCATATCTTATCTATAAATAGAGCAAACATTGAAGTTCAAAGTGGTAACTATTCTTCTTGGAAGTTAAATTTTGATAGACAGCAGGAACACGAAGAAGCTACAAATGAGCGTCTACAAAAAGACATAGGGAGATTAAAACAGTCTTCAAAGCGTTCAGCAGGTTGGTCTCATCAAGTGGAAGCCACTAAAAACGGGACAAGGAATTCTGGTTCCAAGTTGGACAAAGGTTTTGTAGGGCATAAAGCGGCCAAGATGATGAAGAGATCGAAGAACCTTGAATCAAGGAAACAAAAAGCTATTGAAGAAAAGTCAAAATTACTAAAAAATGTAGAGAAAACTGATTCGTTAAAATTAGAACAATTGAAATTCCAGTCAAATGAATTGGTTGTTTTGGCTGATGTGTCTGTTAAGTATGATGACCAAATAGTGAATGAGCCAATTTGCTTTATAGTTGAACAAGGTGACCGAATTGTACTTGATGGAAAGAATGGAAGTGGGAAAAGTAGTATCCTAAAACTAATTCTAGGACATCCGATACAGCATACAGGCTCAGTTAATTTAGGTTCAGGGCTCATCATTTCCTATGTCCAACAAGATACTTCTCATTTGAAAGGATCGTTATCAGACTTTATTGAAGAGCATGAGATTGATGAGACGTTATTTAAATCTATCCTACGTAAGATGGATTTTGACCGAATTCAATTTGAGAAAGATATATCTCATTATTCTGGTGGACAAAAGAAAAAGCTGCTAATCGCTAAAAGTTTATGTGAAAAAGCTCATTTATATATATGGGATGAACCATTAAACTTTATTGATATTTATTCGCGTATGCAGATTGAAGAGCTTATTCAACAATTCAATCCCACAATGGTTATTGTTGAGCATGATCAGGCATTTCAACAAACAGTTGCAACAAAAACTATATCTATGTAGTTCAAAGTGAATGATTGAAAATATAAACTTTAATGGAGTAGTGAAAAAAAGCCTAATTCCTCTACGATAAATTGAGAGATTAGGCTTTTTATGGAGAATAGGAAATACTATAACGAAATGCACTCATAACGTTTCTGTCTTTCACTATTTATTCAATCGCGGCTTAAGTACACCTTTGGGGACAGCCTCATTTATATCCACTTATACAAATATGATATAACAACATATATTAGTTGATAGCATTAATACAATTGTTTGTTCAGCGAATATCGTCTACATTTTTCAACTTAATATCTTTTGATATACTCAACTCGGATTTTTTATCAGCAAAATTTTGTTCATCTAATGGACCAGTTATCACTCCGGTTCCAATGTCTATTATCCAATAATGGGAGGTATCCTTATCTGGAATCTCATAATTATTAGGATTTTCGGGGTCATCCACTAAATCAACTTGCTTAGCTAAAATGAAATTTTTATCCCATCCGACTTCTACGACTTTTGCTGGTACAACAGCACTGTCCCAGGAACCTTCACCAATTTTCGGGGAAATAGTAACTTGATGCTGTGATGTGCTAACTATAGAAAAATTTCCTGGTAACTCAACTTCATAATCCGATAGACCTGAACATGCAGCTAGTAAACAATAAAAATATAGAGAAATAAAAACAAATTTAAAAACACGCTTAAACCGCACTGAAAACCCTCCTTTTTTTACCAATATATCACTAAAATTATCAAACTCAAAAATTACATTAAGATTTTTCCCTAAAAAAATATTATTTACAAATAATTTACTTTACCATGTATATCATTGGCTTAGGGAGGGCCCAATGAAATTCCTTCTGAAACAATGAGCTCAAACCCTTGGGAGGACTCTTAAATTTACAATATTTAACTGAAGAACCTATACTACTAGATTTTTTGTATAAGTATTGTAAATGATTATTCAGCAATAAAATCCTCCTCAAAATAAAGCGTTGTCATTAATTTGTTCACAATCCCGTTAAAATAAGCAAACTGGCCGTTATGCATCTTAACTCCACTTTTAACCTTCATAACAAATTCCTTGAACGCTTGGGTGTCAATTTCTATTTCCTGTTTACTTGTGAACGCTCTTTTGTTAGTAGAATAATTACCTCTCTTATTACACTGTTTAATAACCTTCCAAAATTCCTGTATAGTTTCAGCTTTTTCGTAGAATGAACTTACAAGGTTACTAAATACATCTGGTACCCAAAGGGCTATAAAATTTACCTGTTTGATAGAGTTTTCTAGAGAATTATCCACATGAGAGAATTGAGACGCGGCTTTACGTTTATTGTTTTTAATATTTTGTTTTAAGAAAGAAGTAGTTGTTTTAATGGCCGTTCACTTCTTGGGCTCTTTCACAGAGTTCATGCCAGACATTTCATCTTTCACAGGTTGAATAATAATGGCGTTAGCTGTTTGCATAATATCCTTTTTTCTCTTCCGGTATCTGACGGATCATGCCGAGGTCTTAAAGTTTTTTCATTGGACGTTGGACTGTTATATAAGAAAGTTCTAGCTTTATAGCAATTGTATTTTTACACATGTAGCTCACACCAATTTGCTTGCAGCTATGACGTTTAAGAACTTCTAGTAAGGGAACTGGCTGGCTGCTTCATTTTGACCACATTTCATATTCAATTGAGCATAATCCATGTAGTTAGAATATCCATCAACACTTTTTTCTTCGAGTTTCTTTGACACGTGAGCATGACATCTGATGTTGTTTGAATTGATTTTATAGCGTGCCACCCTGTGCCATGGGTATCATCAAGGTGCAACTGAGCAGCCTTTAACTAACCCCAATTTGATTATCACCACGAGTTCCTTCAGCGCCAAGATTTGGGGTTTAAATTTGCCCAATCTTAAATAAATTTACCCGCATACAATAAAACCATGTTCTAAAAAACAAATGGTTTTATTATAAGGAGAGGAATATTATGGATAGGGGCTCGAAAAGGGAGTTATGTAGTGAATTTGCAAGGATTCTTGACGGTGATGCAAGTTTAATGAATGGAGTATGTCTGGTTCAAAGATTTAGAGACATCCCCTTTAAAATACTTGGAAGGAGAACTAATTCACCGTTAGTAAACCCTCAATTTTTCAGCTTTGAGAATTTAGATAGTAAAGGAAATGGACTGAATCTAGGTGAAACAGTACTACTCCAAGACGAGGTAAATCCATTGTTAACAGAACTAAGAAAAAGGGATATTATTGTAACAGCAGTTCATAATCACTGGTTGTTTGAAAATCCTAGAGCCATGTATATGCATTTTGAATCAATCGAACCACCACTGGAATTTGCTCGAAAAGTTCGAGAAGCATTCAAAGTCTTAAGAGATTAAGTTGAAAAAAATTTAATCAGGAGAAGATATAAGTTAATGTCTTATGCAACAGGTGCGTTAGTTCAAAAAAAGAATCAAAAGACCATTATTAATTCGGTCACAATAGCCCTTACACGTATTGAGTAGGGGCTATTTTTTTTTGAAGCTCTGTTAAAGGTGTTGTTGAATTTCTGAATGAACTAAAAGGGAGTTATAGAAGGAAATATTATGAAACTATTGGGGCTTTCTTCCGTAGAATATAGAGAGAGGGTGTGTATGTATTGATGTTTTCACGGTGGACGTTTCTCCAAGGGATTATAGTAATCCTTTTAGGAATTCTCGCATTTATAACCGATTATTTTAAGAAAGATATGGCAACGTCAATTCCATCAACTGTAAATACAGTACAGATGTTAATGACACTATTATTTATTATTTCTGTTATTGGTTTATTTAGCTTATTTATGTTTTTTCAATCTAAGAAAAGTAATACATTTTTATTGCAACCTATTTGGGAAAAAATGCACATAATAGTATCTTTCCTATTGGTTATATCAATAGTTGTATTTATTAGTGCATTTTTTATAAGTCCCCTCAGTGAAGTAATTCAAAGTAGTAGGTGGATCTTATTCATAACCATTTATTATTTTCTATTTTTAATAAATATTTTAGTTTTAACTTTAATAAATAAAATAAAAAAGAATACAATTTCAAATGCGAAAAAGGTTGAATTATCATTTATATGGACAGTATTAGTGCTCTTTGTAACCATTTTTTTTATTTAACCTTAACTAAATTACATTTTGAATCAATAGAACTAACGAGTGCTTTAGTTCCAATGATCTATGGAAGACCACAAATATTGAACTATCCCCCGGATATCGGACACACTTAGAAAAGTGCCCCTTATGGAGCTGTTGACAAAATGGGGAAGAGCTTTTGCTCTTTCCCCATTTTGAGGTGTTTCTGTTGGGACCGATAAGGATGGAAAAATCGTTGCTATTGGAGCTGATGAGCCTCCTATCATCGGATATTCCATAAATGCGGCACATGAAGAGGTAAGATAGGATTATGAAGTAGATATGATGCATGCATTAGAAATACAGGGCATAAAAGGTAACTATTAAGCACTCATTCATTGGGTGCTTTTTATTTTGGAGAAAGAAGGTGATGGAGAATCGAATGAATAACGCTTGGGCACTATAACTTTGAAAGGAGTGTGCTAATGAAAAAAGAAAATCGCTTATCTGTTGAACCTACAATTGCAGAAGGAATTAATACAGAAGATGAATTAAAAAGAGATGCTACTAAAGAAGAGATTGACAAAGGCGATTACACGGAAGTAACCACTTTGTCTTTTGATGAGAACGATCCTAGTTAAACACCGTTTCCCGCGGTGTTTTTATTTTGGTTAAGAAGGTGAGTTCATAAAAAGTCGAATAGTTAGGATCTTGGATTTATTTAACCAGATTTCTAAATTAAAGTTACTTTCATAGTATTATTCACTTATGTTTAGACCTCAATCGTGTTAATTTTCTCTTGTGAGTTTTTATTGCTGTTTCTTTACCTTTTATGCTTTTAGTAATTACTCCATGGCTTTCTACCATAACCAAATTATCGGTTCCGTCTTGATAATTCTTATAGCTTATATACATAATTACCATCCTCTCTAAATACAGCAATTTATAAAATGTTCATTTTCAATTATAGGGCGTGTTTTTTAAGCTTGTATTAAAAAACAACAAAGATTGCATTAGAGGCTATATATCCTTCACCCTCCACTGTCAAAGAATAACAAGTAGGGCTATAATTCTTTTATCCGAAGTGTCCCTTTTTACTCAGCCACTATTTACTCCATACATACATTCTTTTGCAGCTGCATACATAAACCTATAAGTAATAAAATTGGTTTGAATTCAGGAGGTGTCATATGCCGGTTGTAACTGGAAAAGAATACATCGATCGAATAGATCAGTTAAAGACTAATGTATGGATAGATGGAGGTCCTATAATTGGGAAAATTTCTGAACATCCTGCATTCAAAGGAGTAATGAACAGTCAAGCAGCTTTATATGACTCACAACATGACAAATCATTACAAGATAAGCTAACCTATCCATCTCCATCTTCAGGATCTAAGGTAGGTCTTTCTTTTTTACAGCCAAAAACAAGAGATGATCTTTTTAAACGAAAAGAAATGATTCAACATTGGGCTAAAATGAACAACGGATTAATGGGAAGAAGTCCAGATTATATGAATACAGTGTTAATGGCGTTTGCTTCGTCCGCAAATTTATTAAAAGGAAAAGTAAATTGTTTTCCCGAGAATGTAATCGCATTCTATGAATATGCACGTGAAAATGATATATCCTTGACTCATACATTTATTGACCCACAAGTAAATCGAGCTCAGTTTTATTTTGAGGCTGGAGATGAACCAATTGCGGCAAGAGTGATAGAGAGAAACGATGCTGGTGTTGTTGTTAAGGGTGCTCGATTACTGGCTACACAAGGTGGAGTAACGGATGAGATATTAGTATTTCCGGCAGGAGGAATTCAGGATAAAGACAGAGCAGTTGCGTTTTCGATACCGAGTAATAGTAAAGGTTTAAGATTTATTTGTAGAGATTCTTTTGTTGGAGGGGATTCGATATTCAACTTTCCACTAAGTTCACGATTTGAGGAAATGGATTCTATTGTTGTTTTTGACAATGTATTGGTTCCTTGGGATCGTGTGTTTTTCTATGATAATACAGAAATAGTGAATAAATTCATGGTTGCTAGTTCATTTTTGGCTTTTACGTTGCATCAAGTTGTTTCTAGACAAATTGTTAAAGCTGAATTTGTTTTGGGTATAGTCCAATCTATAATCGATACGATTAATATCGGGGATTATCAACATGTGCAGGAAAAAGTGTCAGAAATTATCATAGCATTAGAGACAATGAAAGCCTTGCTTAACAAATCAGAGAATGAATCTGAAATGGATGAATGGGGATTTATGCGACCTAATCAAATTACGTTGCAAATCGCCAGCAATTTATTTCCTCGGGTTTATCCAAGATTTACAGAAATCATTCAATTGCTAGGAGCAAGTGGATTGATTACGATTCCAACAGAAAATACATTCCAATCAAGTATAGGGAAAGATTTAAAACAATATTTGCAAGCAAAATCAAGTAATGCAGAGGATAGAATTAAACTTTTCCGTTTAGCTTGGGATTTAACAATGAGCTCATTTGGAACTCGAGAAACGCTATATGAACGGTTTTTCTTTGGTGATCCTATTAAATTATCAAGTCAGTTATATTATTCCTATGATAAAGAACCTTATGTTGGACGGGTTAAAAGTTTTTTGCGAATTTCAGAAGATCTTTGAACTACTCCCACCTAAAAACGTTAAGTATTGAGTTTTAAAGAAGCTCGTCTCCTTTTAAGGGCTTCTTTTTGAAATTTAAGATGAACCTGCTTTACTAAATGTGTAATATCAATCTCATCGTTATAAACCATTTTATCTCTCCGAAATTCTTACTAAAAGCAAATTCATATTGAATCTGCCGGATCCATTGATTTGCGACAATTGCAGCTGTCCAATCAGGATCTTTCTTAAAGACTGAATTTAGCACTAGCTTTCTGTCCATCCTGTACAGTGTATTCAGGGAAACACTTACGCCTAAATAATTAGTAAAGTCAAATGTACGTGTGGGTGTCATTTTGTCTTAGATATTAATTTTACTAAAAAGGATTAAAAATATGGTCTTACGTCAAAGAATCGAACTTGAAAAGGATTTTTATAAAAATGAACTGTTGAAAATGGGATATTTCAAAACGTTTCATGGAAAGCAACTCTGAGAACTCATTGTATGACCTTGAGTGCATTACCAAAGAGAAAAAGCGGGTTGATATATGACCAATAAAAAGGAACGCCACTTGAATAAATCTTATCTACCCGCCTTGTCGCTTCTTGAAAATTAGACGGAACCAAATTAACTGGATTAAAACCGCAACAACTACACCTACCAGAGTATCTGTCATTCTATCTATAGCATAATGTTTCGTTTGGTGTTCAAGTACAAAGACAAATAATATCGTGAGTGCGACTTGATAAATTACTGCTTTGTCAAATTTTAACCACTGTGTGATAAAACATCCTAAAAGGATTAATAGTCCTAAACTCCATCCACTTATACTCATATGTCTTGCAATGAGCACAATAACGGAAATACCAATCATGGTTCCAATTACACGTTGTATGGATCGTTGGACCGTTTTGTCGATTGTGGATTGAAGGCATAGGATGACCGTGAGTGGAGCTAGGTAAGGATGATTGGAACCCAATAGTTTTGATAATTCCCAAGACAGGGTTGAACCTATTGCCATTTTCCATATTAGTATTGAAAAGTTCTGTTTTTTTGTTTTCATATTTACCTCGGAGTAATACTCTACTTTTTTATAGAATCCCTCTATGGTGAATTTTTATGTATACGAATAAATAGAAGATGCACCGGGTATTGAAGTTGAAAAGATCATTAATGATTACAATTTTAGGTTTATCAATTTTATGTTCTACTACGGGTGCAAGTGCAGCGGAAACTGAAGTGTTGTTAGATTCAGATGCAATACTATCTATCCAACAAACAGATGGTACAGGTTCTTCCAGCGCTAATGCTGCAAAGCTTATGACTTCACATTAAGGATAGATACATATTCACCTTTTGGAGGTGGAACCTATGCAGTAGCTTAATCATCCTCTGACATGATAGAGGATTATATTTACGCACGAGCTAAAACCTATAATGGTGATGGATCTTTAATCAAAACAAATTCACAAAGTGCTAAAAAAAGAGCTATATTAGTGCCAAAGCAATGAATGGAACATTATACTTTGGGAATGATTGGGCTGTTGGAACTCATACTTTTAAACTTAAATGGTATAAAAATGTTAATGCTCAAACAAGTTAAGAGAAGAGACCTATAAGTATGGTTCATAATGTTTAGACAAATATAAAAAATGAATTGACACTGTTATTATTATATGGTTTATTAGTATTAATCGAACTGGTAATTACATCATTATCAAAAATGGTCTATCACGAAATTTATTTTTCCACTTTGCTTATTTTATCTTAAAATAAATAAAGTGGAAAAATAAATTCTAGAAGAGGTGCACCGTGGTGGAAAACGTAAGAAAGATAGTAGTTGAGAAGAGCAATCCTTTGCCCTTATATTTTCAGTTAAAAGAAGTGTTAAAAGAGAAAATTGAAAAAGGAATATACAAATCAGATGATCCTATTCCTTCAGAAAGAGAATTAATTGATATGTATGGAATAAGCAGAACGCCTGTCCGCCAAGCCTTAAACGAATTGGTAGCAGAGGGTCTGTTAAGAAGAGAACATGGTAGGGGTACATTTGTAGCCCATCAGAAAATTGATCAAATGTTCTTAAAAAGTTTAAGCAGTTTTGGAGATGAAATGGAAAAGAAAGGCTTATCATTCGAAACTGAACTTTTAAATAAGCAAATTATAGAAATAAACTCTACTCTTCAAGAAATATTTGGTGAAACCCACAAATCTTTCTATCGAATAGATCGCTTAAGGTATATCGAAAAAGATCCTTATGTTCTGGTTACAACATATATTCCAGCAGCTATGGCACCAGGCTTACTCGAGGAGGACTTAGAAAGGAATTCTTTGTATAGAACGCTTGAATCAAAGTATGGCTATAATATAAGCTATGCAAAACGTGTTATGGAAGCTATTAATGTTGCTGAAGAAGATGCGAAAATTTTAAAAGTTTCTCCTATGGCGGCTGTTCAAATGACTAAAACTACCGCTTTTCAAATTGATTCTCAGGCCTTCGAGTATTCGATAGCGCGTTACAGAGGGGATTTGAGTAAATTTACTGTTGAAGTAAAATATGAAAGAAAGCAATAAATTGAGCAAGTTTTTTAACTTGTTCAATTTATAAGTGAACTGGTAATTACATCATTATGTGATTATGAATTGGTGCTTTTTAGATTTGAGGGGAGGATAATTGTATGGGAAAACATTATATTATTGCTCATGATATTGGTACTACTGGAAATAAGGCAACTCTATATTCATCTGATGGAGAGCTAATAAGTAGCACACTTTATAAATATCAAACTTTTTATCCACAAGCTGGGTGGGTTGAACAAAATCCATTAGATTGGTGGCAAGCAGTCTGCGATACAACAAAAACTTTATTAGAGATGACGAGTGTAACACGTGAACAAATTGCAGCTGTGAGCTTCAGTGGTCAAATGCTCGGGTGTTTGTTAGTAGACCGCCAAGGAGATTCATTAGGGAATGCAATTATCTGGGCAGATATGCGAGCTTCTGACCAAGCTAAGCGTTTAGAAGAAGAAATGGGTATGGAGACAGTCTATCAGATCACAGGGCATCGCATCAGTTCATCATATTCTGGGGCAAAAATCAAATGGGTAAAGGAACATCAACCAGATGTGTTCAAAAGAGCTTATAAAATTTTACAAGCAAAGGATTACCTTGTATACAAACTAACTGGAACATTTGCGACAGACTATTCGGATGCATGTGGCACAAACTGTTTTGATCTTGTAAACAAGGTATGGTCTGACGATATTTTAAAAGCATGGGGAATTGAAAAAGACATTTTTCCAGAATTATATGCTTCTACGGATGTAATAGGTGGTGTGACAGACTGGGCTGCCAAAGAAACTGGCTTACTTCAAGGTACACCCGTGGTTATCGGAGGTGGAGATGGAGTTTGCGCCGCTGCTGGGGTAGGAGTAATGGATGAGGGAGAAGCATTCAATTATATTGGTTCATCTTCATGGGTAGCAACTGCATCAAACAAACCCATTTTCGACCCTGAAATGAAAACCTATACATGGGTTCACCTAGATGCCAATAAGTATTCACCAAACGGTACAATGCAATGTGGTGGTGGTTCTATGCAATGGGTGACAGAGCTTCTTTACCAGGATTCTAAACAAGATATATCTATGTATGAATTAATGAATCTAGAAGCTGAAAAGTCTCCTCCTACCTCAAGAGGGTTGGTTTACTTACCTTACTTAATGGGTGAACGCTCGCCAAGGTGGAATCCTGATGCACGTGGTGCTTTTGTAGGTTTGTCTATTACGCATACACGTGGAGACATGGCACGTTCGGTCATGGAAGGTGTTGCTTACAACTTGAAAATTGTGTTGGATACATTTCAAAAAGAGGGTGCTCCGATCAACTATATGTGGGTTCTAGGTGGAGGAGCTAAGAGTGCTTTGTGGCGGCAAATTCTAGCTGATATTTATGGCCTTGATGTATATGTACCATCTTATTTAGATGAAGCAACATCAATGGGAGCTGCTATGGCAGGCGCTGTGGGAAGTGGCCTAATTAAAGATTTCCAAGAAGCAAAACGATGGGTGAAAAGAGTCAATATTCATCATCCACAACCTGACGTCCAAAATAAATATCGGGAGTTTTTTCCTTTGTTTAATGAAACATATAGCCAATTAATACCTGTGTACGAGAGATTAAAAAATTTTAACTAAACCACTAATAAAAGGCATTTATATCAGAAATTAAATTGTTAGTAAGGGAAAAGATCTCGTATTTATATTAAAAATACATCGTATACGAAGTGGGGAAATAAATGAAACGAGCATTTATTTTTGACATGGATGGCACACTGCTCGATAGCAAGTCGCTTGCTCAACAAACATATCCAGAAGTCTTAAGACGATTGAAAGAGCAAATAGTTGTAGGGGATATTGAATGGACTGAAGATCAAATTAATCATGTTATTGGTATGACAACAGAGGATTTATTTACCTACTTGCTTCCTGAAGCTAGTGAGGATCAAATCCAGTTAACAATGCGGATTTTAGAAGAAGTGGAAGATGAGTTTTTTGAACGAACTACCACTCTTTATTCAGGTGTTATCGAAACATTGCAAAAGCTCAAAGAAAATGGCTATGAACTGTACGTGGCATCGAATGGCGGAGCAAAATATGTTCCAATTGCCGCAGAGACTCACCATTTTACACATCTTTTTACTAATTTATATTGTGCTGGTCTGCATAAAACAGCTAATAAAGTAGATCTCGTGAAATTGTTGTTACAAGAAAATAATCTGGATAAAACCGTCATGGTGGGAGACCGTTATTCAGATATTGAAGCTGGAAAGCAAAACAATTTAACAACTGTAGGATGCCTGTATGGATTTGGTTCGGAAAAAGAGCTTCTAAATGCAGACTATCATATTAATAGTTTAACAGAGATCATTCATTTAGCAGAAGAAATACTAGTAAAGGAGAGAGAAGAATGCCGAAAGTGTTAATAACTCCTCGATCGTATGGAATGTTTAACAAAGATATTAATCAAATGTGGGAAAAAGCAGGGTTTAAAGTGATCAGAGAAGCGGGGCCACTTCCTGAGTCCAAATTTATAGAGCTTATCAAAGATGTGGACGCGTTACTTATAGGAACAGATAATTTGAACGAAACGATTCTAGATAACGCGAAACACCTTAAAATTATCGCTAAGTATGGTACGGGAATTGATAATATTCCAAAAGAATATGCAGAAAAAAAAGGTATCTATGTGACGAATACACCTGCAGTAAATAATGAGACGGTTGCAGACTATGCTTTCGGTTTAATGCTATCAACTGCTAGAAAGATTTCTTCATCTGCACAGAAATTAAAAGAAGGACAATGGACAAAAACGGTAGGGATTGAACTTTACGGTAAAACACTAGGTGTTTTAGGGTTTGGTGCAATTGGAAAAGCTGTTGCCCGTCGGGCAAAAGGATTTCAAATGGACGTCATAGTTTATGATGTTTTTCAAGATGAAAAGACTGCTACAGAATATGGCATTACGTATGCGGACTTAGAAACAGTCCTAAAGAACTGTGATTTTTTATCAATTCATATGCCACTGTTACCGGAAACTACTAATTTGTTAAATTATGAAACTATGAAAAAAATGAAGAAAGAAGCAATTCTTATCAACACAGCGAGAGGTGGAATTGTTAACGAACAAGACCTATTCCGAGTATTGCAAGAAGGGATTATTAGAGGAGCTGGGATAGATGTATTTAGCGTAGAACCACCGACATCCTCCCCGTTACTTGAGTTGGATAATGCTGTTTTAACACCGCACAATGCAGCAGCGAGTGAAGAAGCCATAGAACGAATGACATTACAATCAACTGGAAACATACTTGAATTTTTTGAACAACAAGTTAAAAAGACTGAGGGAGGAAATAAAAGTGTTACACAAATATGAAGTAATTAATGCCATATATGAAAGCGGTGTCGTAGCTGTCCTCAGAGGGAATGAAATAGAAGTTATGACTACAGCAAGAGCTGCTATTAAAGGAGGTATAAAAACGATTGAATTAACCATGACAGTACCAAATGCGTTTGACGTACTGTGTGAACTGAAAAGTGAATTTGAATCACAGTCTGTTTATATAGGAATGGGCACAGTACTTGATGTCAATTCAACAGTCAACGCAATACAAGCAGGGGCAGACTTTATTGTTACTCCTCATTTTGACTTAGATATTATCAATGTGAGTCATCAATATCAAACCCTTGTTATGCCAGGAGCCTTTACAATAACAGAAATGGTAAATGCATTAAGAGCGGGATGTGAAATTTTAAAGCTATTTCCTGCAGATTTAGCAGGACCTAATCATATCAAAAATGTTAAAGGACCGCTTCCTCAAGTGAATATTATGCCTACTGGCGGTGTAAATGAGTCAAATATTGAAGAGTGGATTAAAGCAGGAGCTGTCGCAGTCGGAGTTGGATCTAATTTAACAAAAGCAGGCGGTTCTAATCTGGACCCAAATAAAATAAGTGATTACGCATCAATGCTTGTAAAAAAAGTTCAGCAGACTAAGATGCCAATGAGTGGTGTGGTTCAGTGACACTTAAAGAATCGGCTTATATTCAAACTGTTCTAGGTTCAGTAAATCCTGATGAAATATCATATTTTCAACCTCATGAGCACGTCATGTTAGAAAGCGGATATGCTGCACAACTGAATGCTGATTTATGTATTGATGATATATCTTTAACAATTAATGAATTAAAAAAACTGGCAACTGGCTCTGCTCTTGTAGATGCACAACCAATTGGCGCAGGACGTATGGCAAATGAGCTGGTAAAGGTCTCACAAGAAACGGGCATCCACCTTGTTGCATCTACTGGATTTCATAAATCTATTTTTTATTGGCCAGATCATTGGATTCATAATAGCACTGCTGAATTTTTAGTTGACGTTTTTATTTCAGAAATACAAAAAGGAATGTACCTTGGTAATAGGACAGAAAAACCCAGTCAATCAATTGATGCAAAAGCAGGTTTAATTAAAACAGCTGTTGATAAAGATGGACTGACTCCCTATTATCGTACAAAGTTCGAGTCAGCTGCAGAAGCTTCACTGAAAACGAATGTTTCGATTATGGTTCATGTTGAAGTAGGATCAGATCCTTTTGAAATCATTCATTTTCTAACGAATCGAAAGGTGAATCCAGAAAAAATTATTCTATGTCATCTAGACCGAACTCATCATGACTATAAAATGCATGAAGAAGTTGCCTCGTCTGGTGTTTATCTTGAGTATGATACGATTGGCCGGTTTAAATATCACGATGATAAAAAGGAATTGAAATTAATTCAACACATGCTAGAAAGTGGTTTCCAAGGTTCACTCTTGTTAAGTCTTGATACTACCAGAGCCCGCCTTGGAACATATGGTGGCACGATTGGAATAGATTATTTAACTCAAACGTTTATACCACAATTGAAAGCAAATGGAATTAAGGAAGATGTCATTAATACCATTACACAACATAATCCCTTGAAAGCTTTAAGTATAAAAACCAAGTAGAGAAATCTGTCTTTGACTTTCACCTTCATGAAACAACAATAAACAGTTTAATAAAAAATAAGGAGTGTTTATGATGATTAAAGATTTCGCTGTAACCCCTTTTACAATGTATTTTGACTTAAAAAATGGTATGACTGATGAAAAAATCACAACCAAAAGATATCTTTCCAATATGAATGGAATGTTTGCTGATAACGAAGCATTAAAAGAAATGATTAAAGAAGATATTCTTGCTTATGAGTTTTATGAATTAAGCTTGCCTGAAAAAGATAGTAACCTATTATTTGGCACAAGTATCGTTTATCCAGGAAAAGTTGGAAACGAATATTTCATGACAAAAGGACACTTCCACACAATCTTAGATACTGCTGAAGTATATTATTGCTTAAGTGGAAAAGGGTATATGCTGATGGAAAATCCGGAAGGAGATTGGGCTGCTGAGGAACTAACTCCAGGTAAAGTTGTATATGTACCAGGTAGATATGCTCATAGAAGTGTTAATGTAGGAGATGAACCACTAGTTACTTTCTTTGTATTTAGAGCAGATGCAGGTCATGATTATGGAACGATTGAAACAAAAGGGTATAGAAAATTAATTATTGAAAAAGATGGAAAAGTCGAAATTGTTGATAACCCTAAGTGGAAGAGTTAACTCATTAGACAAAAAAGAGGTTTGTTATTTAAAATTTAGATTTCTAGAAAAATATATTTTAAATTAAGGGAGCTAATAACCTCAATAATTATATAAAACCAATCAGAGGAGGATATTATCTTGAATTTAGAAAAAGCAACGAAACCAACTTTTTATTTTATTGGTGTTACAACAGCACAGTCTTCTATTATGAAGTTATTTCCACTATGGGCAAAGTATTTGGGTTTGGATGCTGATATTAAAGGTATTGATATTGAAATTCACGCTGAACCAGAAAAATATCGTAAAGTCGTTACATTCATCAAAAATGATCCTTTATCACTTGGTGCTCTTGTTACGACACACAAAATTGATTTATATAATGCAGCAAACGATATTTTTGATGAACTAGATCCTTATGCACAACTTTTCGGAGAGTTGTCTAGTATTTCAAAAAAAGATGGGAAGTTAATTGGTCATGCAAAGGATCATATCTCTAGTGGATTAGCTATGCAAAATTTTATTCCAAAAGATTTTTGGAAAAACCATAATGGTGAAGTATTTGTTATGGGGGCGGGAGGAAGTGCGATTGCGATTACCTCTAATTTAATTGAAGCTATAAATGGCAACAATCGTCCTTCTAAAATTTATGTTTCAAACCGAACCCAATCAAGATTAGATTCTATGAGAGATGTTATTTCTCAAGTATCAAATGATGTCAATATTGAATTCATTAAAGCAGATGATCTTACTAAAAATGACAATATAATTTCTAAATTGAAGCCTTATTCTTTCATTATTAACGCAACTGGATTAGGTAAAGATAGACCAGGTTCTCCTCTAAGTAATGACGCTATATTTCCTGAAAATAGCCTTGTATGGGAGCTGAACTATCGAGGGGATTTATTATTTATGCATCAAGCACTGTCTCAAAAAGATGAAAAATCTTTCCATGTTGAAGATGGTTGGATATATTTCATCCATGGCTGGACGCAAGTTATATCAGAGGTATTCCATATTCAGTTGAATAGTGAACAGTTTACAGAAATTGAACGGATATCAAGTGAGTTTAATAAACAAAAAGCTGCAGAAAAGTAAGTCATTTTTGACTTACTTTGTATTTAAATGAAAGCGCTGTTATAAGAGGGGGAGAAATTATTGATCCAAGTAAAATTGGTTCAGAGTGGACGTTTTGAATTAGAAGAAGTAGCAAAACCTCAGGTAAGGGCTAATGAAGTACTGATCCGTGTAAAAAATGCAGGGATTTGTGGAACAGATATTCATTCTTTTCATGGAAAGCACCCTTTTATTTCAACACCTATTGTACCTGGACATGAATTTTCAGGAGTGATTGTTGAAATAGGACAAGAAGTACCTCAAGAGATGTTTTCAATAGATCAAAAAGCGACAGTAGAGCCATCGTTAGTATGTGGAAAATGTTATAACTGCCAGATTGGTCGTTATAACATATGTGACCATTTAATTGTATTAGGATGTCAAACTGATGGAGCATTTAAAGAATTTATTTCAGTCCCATGGCAAAAAGTTGTGCCTTTAGATGACTTCATGTCTTTCGAAGATGCTGCAATGCTTGAACCTTTGGCAGTGGGTATTCATGCTGTTGAGATTGGAAAGGTGAATAGAGGAGATCATGTTTTAGTAATTGGAAGCGGTGTAATTGGTCTTCTTCTTGCACAAGCTGCAGAAGTAAGGGGTGCTATCGTTACAATAGTTGATATTTCAGAAGAAAGACTCTCAAAAGCTATTGATCTAGGGATTAAAAATGTAATTAACTCAAGCAAAGAAGATATATTAACTTCAATCAATAGGATTTCGAAAAATGGAATAGATACTATTTTTGAATGTGTTGGCCATCCATCAACCATTCTCCAATCGATTGAAATTGCCCGAAAGGGAAGTCGTGTTGTAATTGTAGGGGTTGTTAATGAAGATGTAATGCTTCCTGTTAATTTAATTCAGGATAGGGAGTTGGAGCTTTTAGGTGATTTAATGTACACGAAAAAAGATTTTGATAAAGCAAAGAATTTAGTTGCAGAAGGGAAAGTGAATCTAAAAGATTTGCTGACCAAAACATTTGATTTGAAAGATATTCAAAGTGCTTTCGAATTTATTGAACAATATAAAGATACTACATTCAAAGTCTTGCTAAGAGTTTGATAGAAATTAGAATTACACAAAAATGGTAAGAGGGGGAAATAGAGTGATAAATGTTTTTAGGAAATTCAAGTTATTATTCTTGGTATTACTAATAGTTGTATTTACTGCGGCTTGTTCATATGATCAGCCAGCTAGCACAGATTCATCAGAAAGCAATAGTGGTCAAGCTGTAAAGCCTATCGACAAGGAAAGAAGCGAAATTAAAATTGGATTTTCAATTAAAAATCAAAATGCACCTTATTTTGTAGCGATGGTAAAAGAGGCTGAAAATGTAGCAAAAAAAGGAGGATTTCAGATCATTACAGCTGACGCACAAGGTGATATGACGAAACAGATTAGTGATGTGAATGACATGCTCACACAGGGTATTGATTTACTATTACTCGATCCAGCAGATCCAGAAGGTTTAGTACCAGCGACCAAATCAGCAACTCAAGCTGGGGTTCCTGTTGTAATTGTAGATAGTACTATTTCTTCAAAAGCTGATTACGTGACTACCGTTCAATCAAACAATACTGAAAATGGAAAATTGGTTGGTGAATGGGTTGCTTCCCAGTTTGGTAAAAAAGAAGTGAAGGCAGCTATTCTTAGTGGAGAAAAAGGAAATCCTGCGGGTCTAGAAAGACGCCAGGGTGTCATTCAAGGTTTGATTGAAGCCCAGCTTAGAAATAACGGGACTACTAATTTAGAATTTGTGGCACAGGGATGGGGCAATTGGGCTCAAGAAGGTGGACAGAAAGCAATGGAAGATACCCTAGTAGCCCATCCAGATATAAATTTATTGATTACTGAAAATGATAGTATGGCACTTGGTGCAAAAACAGCAATTGCTCAAGCTGGTAAAGAAGATCAAATAATGATAGCAGCTGCAGCTGATGGACAAAAAGAAGCATTGGAACTTATTAAAAATGGTGAGTATGCAGTAACCGGTTTAAATGATCCTGCTTTAATTGTGCGAACGGGTATTGAAGCCTCCCTTGCTATTCTCGAAGAAGGAAAGTCTTATCCGAAAACTACCTATACACCAGCGGTAGCTATTACAAAAGAAAACGTTGATAAATATTATAATCCAGACTCAGAATTTTGATAAAAAATTAATGAGTAGCCTGCTACTAGCTAGCATGGCTATTCTCACATAACAGGAGGCAAACAATGAAAAAGATAAATATTGCAATCATTGGCGCGGGGCGGATGGGACAATTACACACGAAAAATTTTGAATATTTTGTCTATGGCGCAAATGTAAAAGCAGTATGTGACCAAGAGAAAGCATTGGCACAAAAGCATGCAACAGAAGTGGAAGCTGAGGTGTATTCCGATGTTTCAGTTCTACTTCTTGATGAATCTATTGATGCCGTTGTTATTACTACACCCGTTCAGACACATAAGACATTTGTATTGCAGGCACTGGAAGCAGGAAAGCATGTTTTTTGTGAAAAGCCACTTTGCTTAAATATTGAAGATGCGAATGAAATGTATCAGAAAGCAAAGGAAACTAAAAAAGTATTTCAGGTCGGTTATATGAGACGTTTTGATAAAGGTTATGAAACCGCAAAACAAAAAATTTCTGAAGGAGCAATTGGAACCCCTGTCTTTATTCGATCAACAAGCAGGGATCCGGGATTACCTCCTGTTCCAGGTTGGGGCTGTTTCCCTGAGAAGTCAGGTGATATTTCTTTTGAGCTTTGTTCACATGACTATGATTCTATTAGATGGCTTTTGGATGATGAGGTGGAAAGCGTTTTTGGTCAAGCAGCTGTTCTTTCTTCTATAAAAGAAAAGGACATTTGTGGCGGGACAATGATGAATGATACGATCGCTCTTACATTAAAATTCTCTAGAGGTGCTCTTGGTACTGTTGAAGGACTATTAAATATTAAGTACGGATATGACGCAAGAACAGAAATAATAGGTGATGAAGGAGTTATTTCAATTGGTCAAATGAATTATATTGATGTAGTCACTGGCACAAGTGAACACAAAATTTCACTACCTACAGCACCTTCATTTACTGATCGGTTTGCTGAAGCTTATATAAAAGAGGGGCAGCACTTTATCGACTGCATCTTTAGTGGACAAACTCCACTTGTAGGAGTCAGAGATGGACTGGAAGCAGTGAAAATTGCTGCAGCTGTCAATAAATCTATTCAGTTAGCTGCACCCGTAAATGTGACAGGAGAGATGTTATATGGATCAAACATATCGAATTGAAATGAATAACATCAAAAAGTCATTCGGAAAAGTGAATGTGCTTAAAAACGTATCATTAAAAGTAAAACCAGGGGAGATCCACGCCTTTTTAGGAGAAAACGGGGCAGGGAAATCAACGTTAATGAAAGTTTTATCAGGGATTTATAAGAAAGATGATGGAGAAATTAAGATTGATGGAAACTTAGTAGATATAAAAAATCCTAATATTGCAAAAGAGCTCGGTATTGGTATCATCTATCAGGAACTTGCACTAGCACCGGACTTAACTGTAGCTGAAAATATATTTCTTGGAAGTTTTCAAAATAAAAATGGGATCGTTCAGTGGAACGACATGAATAGTAAAGCATTTGAATTGATTAAAAGTATTGGGTTTCAGGTGAACCCGAAAACGATTACCGGTTACTTAAGTGTAGCACATCAACAGGTAGTTGAAATTTGTAAAGCATTGTCACAGAACGTAAAGGTTCTTATATTAGATGAGCCAACAGCGGTATTGGCTCCGCAAGATGTAGAAAAACTATTTGATATTTTGAAAACCTTAAAATCCCAAGGAGTAAGTATTATATATATTTCCCATCGTTTAGAAGAAATTTTTGAGATCGCAGATGCTATTACAGTGTTAAAGGATGGAGGGGTAACAGGTAGCGTTTTACCTAAAGAGGTATCAAAAGACCAGTTGATCAGCATGATGATTGGTAGAAACCTAGAAGCCTTATTTCCGGAAAGAAATGCTCAAATTGGAAAAGAAATGTTAAAGATTGTCAATTTATCTACGAAGGAAAAACTCAAAAATGTGTCTTTGACGGTGCATGCTGGAGAAGTAGTTGGTCTTGCTGGTTTAGTGGGAAGCGGCAGGACAGAAATTGCTAGAGCCTTGTTCGGCGTTGATAAACTCGAATCAGGTGAATTTATTTTAGACGGTAAATCGATTCAAACTAAATCGCCTTCTGACGCGGTGGCAAAAGGAATTGGCCTTGTACCAGAAAGTCGCAAAGAGGATGGACTGGTCCTGCCTATGTCGATTCGAAAGAACATAACGATGACTCAAATAAAGTCTATTACGAAATTTATCAACGTCATTCAAAGTAAGAAAGAAAAAGAGATGGCCAATGATTTAATACAGAAGCTTCGGATTAAAACTAATAGTTGTGAAACACCTGTAGAAAACTTGAGTGGTGGAAACCAACAAAAAGTAGTATTGGCGAAGTGGTATCATACCAACACTAAAGTTCTTATTTTAGATGAACCAACGCGGGGGGTAGATGTGGGAGCCAAGGTGGAAATATACCAATTAATTAATGAACTCGCAGAAAAAGGCCTTGGTATCATCGTCATTTCTTCAGAACTCCTTGAGGTTATTGGTTTATGTGACAGGATTTATGTAATGGATGACGGCAGAATAAAAGGTTCACTCACTAAAGAGGAATCGATTACTGAAGCAAAAATTATGAGTCTTGCTGTAGGAGGTAGCTAAAATGAAAGATTTACATTCATCACAAGGAAAAAAGCAGGTAATTACAACCCAGGGAAGGCAGCTCGTATTGCCCGGTAATCTTTTTAACTTTTTCTTAAAATATAATACGATTATTATCTTCGGATTATTAATCATCATGGCAAGTTCTCTCTCTGATGTTTTTTTCACAGATAAAAACATCCTAAACTTGCTTCGCCAATCAGCAGCAATAGGGATCATTAGTATGGGGATGCTTCTTGTTATTATGACAGGTGGAATTGATTTGTCGGTCGGTTCATTTTTAGCGCTAGGAAGTGTATTAATGGCTTTCTTTCTACAAAGTTATTCCCTGCCTGTTGCTTTACTTCTTACATTAGCAATCGGAATAGTACTTGGTAGTATTTCCGGTTATCTGGTTGCGTATAGAAATATGGCTTCCTTTGTAGCAACTCTTGCTATGATGACTGTCGCTAGCGGACTTGCCTTTATAGTTTCAAAAGGCTCGCCTATTATGATTGATAATCTAGCAGTAACAATGTTTGATAGAAGCTATTTTCTTGGTATTCCGTCACCGGTAATTGTCATGTTCGTATTCTTTTTTATTACGGTATTCATTTTAAGGAGAACGGTCTATGGACGTCTTTTAAAAGCTATAGGCAGCAATGAATCTGCAGTTGTTTTATCTGGTGTTAAAACACACTATTATAAGTTCACTGTATATAGTATTTCAGGTGCATTAGCTGTCGTAGGTGGAGTGTTGACGACAGCTAGAACGGGTGTCGGCTCTCCGTTAGTTGGTGCTGGACTGGAACTTGATGCGATTGCAGCAGTTGTCATCGGCGGTGCGGCATTAAACGGTGGAAGAGGAACAGCATTAAATACATTAATGGGTGTATTTATTCTGGGACTGATTGGAAACATTATGAATCTTATGAACGTTCCAGCATACCCTCAGCAAGTTATTAAAGGCGCTATCATTGTATTCGCAGTTCTCTTTCAAGCAGTACAGCAGAAACGCCGAATTTAAACAAAATGTAAGTTAAAAAAGGAAGTGTCTTTACAATGCGATTGATTGTTACAGAAAATTATGAAGAAATGAGTTATTTAGCTGCTCAAGAAACAGCAAAATTTATTAAAGAAAACCCAGCATTAGTTTTAGGATTATCAACTGGTGGAACACCATTAGGAACATATCAGGAACTAATAAAATTGCATGAAAACGAAAACCTGGATTTCAGCAAAATAACAACCTTCAATTTGGATGAATATATCGGTTTAGAACCAAAACATCCTCAAGGTTATACGCGTTATACGTGGGATAACTTTTTATCCAAGGTGAATATTCAAAAGCAAAATGTTCATATTCCACCTGGCATTTTTAAAGATGAAAAGCAAGTTTTAAAAGAATATGATAAAAAGATACTTGAAGTAAATGGTATAGATGTTCAAATACTAGGCGTTGGTGGAAATGGACATATTGGCTTTAATGAACCAAATCAATTCTTACATTCAAATACCCATATTGCTAATTTAACTGACGAGACCATAAAAGATAATTCTCGTTTCTTTTTAAATATAAATGAAGTGCCTAAACAAGCAGTAGCAATGGGAGTTGGGAGTATTTTAAGAGCAAAACACATTATCTTTATTGCTAGTGGAGATGAGAAAGCAGATGCCGTTAGAAAAACTTTTAATGAAAATATCACAACTCACTGTCCATCTTCTCTCTTACAATTACATGCTAATTTGACTGTTATTTTAGATAAGAAAGCAGCAAGATTACTTAATTAAGATAAGACATAATTTAAAATTGACAGAGTATTCATATAACAATTTTCAATATATTCAAAAGTTTAAATAATAGTGTGGACAATTTTAGCTAAAAAATATAATTAACTATCATATGAAAATAATTTGGAATAAATAGGAATATATTTTTCTGACTATATTATCACCCTTTTTAATTTTGAAGTTAAACAACAGAGATCTATAAAAGGCAGGCTATATAAGAATCTCACAAAAAAAATATAAATTTATAATAAGGAGGGTATTGAGATGAAAAACAAAAATTTAACTCAAATGCCTGATGGATATCTTAAGAAAACTCCTATTTTCCAATTTATACTATTATCTATACTCTTTCCACTCTGGGGTGCAGCAGCTAGTTTAAATGATATTTTAATTGCTCAGTTTAAAAGCGTGTTTGCACTAAGCGACTTTGCCACTGCTTTAGTACAAAGTGCATTTTATGGTGGATATTTTTTGATAGCTATTCCAGCTTCATTAGTTATTAAAAAAACTAGTTATAAAATTGCTGTTATAACGGGATTAATATTTTATATTATTGGCTGCTCTTTATTTTTCCCAGCTTCTCATATGGCTACTTACATGATGTTCTTATGTGCAATCTTTGCAATCGCTATTGGATTGGGGTTTCTTGAAACATCAGCTAATACATATAGTTCGATGATGGGCCCTCGAGAATATGCTACTCTTCGTCTAAATATTAGCCAAACATTTACCCCAATAGGTTCTGTAGTAGGTATTTTATTAGGTAAATATTTAATATTTCAAGAGGGAGAAAGCCTTGATAAACAGCTTGCAAAAATGAGTCCAGAACAGGCGCATGCTTTTAGTTTGGAGATGTTGCAGCATACTCTACAACCATACAAATATATAATTTTTATACTTATTGGTGTTCTAGTTATTTTCCTTATAACCAAATATCCTTCATGTAAGGCTCAAAAAGATGCACAGTCATCAAATAAAGCTTCAACTCCGGGTATACTGGAAACTTTAAGATATTTAGTGGGGAATGCACGATTTCGTAAGGGAATCATTGCTCAGTTTTTATATGTAGGAATGCAAGTTTCAGTTTGGTCATTTACTATTAGGCTAGCACTAGTTCTTAACGATGATATTAATGAACGTAGTGCTTCAAATTTTATGATTTATAGCTTTATTGCTTTTTTTATTGGGAAGCTTATTGCTAATTTTTTAATGACGCGCTTTTCTCCAAAAAAAGTATTATTTATATATTCTATTATTGGTACATGTTTGCTTGCTTATATTGTAGTTGCATCGAATATGATGGCAGTATATGCAACTATAGCCGTTAGTATGATTTTTGGTCCATGTTGGGCAACTATTTATGGAGAAACACTAGAAGTAGTAGAAGAAAAAAAATATACCGAAATGGCTGGTGCTATCTTGGTTATGGCTATTGTAGGAGGTGCCGTAGTACCCGCGGTACAAGGTATAGTATCTGATGTGTTAGGATCTATACAACATGCATTTCTAGTACCTATGATTTGCTTCATGTATGTGGGCTATTACTTTTACAATGAAATGAAAAGGGAACAAAAAATAAAAAATACTATAGAAGAAAAGTTAATTAATGTAGGAGTTAAATAAGCAGGGGAGCAAATAACGGGGTTACAATAAAAATAAGTTCTTAACGATTTCTTATGAATGGTTCTGGTGCAAAGATAAAATAAAAGAGAATAAAATGCATATATTCCTAGCGGAATAAGCAGATTGTTATTTTATCTGTTCGTAAAAGTACACTTTTACGAACGGGGTATTTTTATTTGAAAATGATGTTATTTAACGTCCCTAAAAGTTTAAAAACATTTACGGACGTTCTTTGTTTTGCAAATACATTTACGAACGATTTTATAGAATAAGTGATAGAATTAGCATTGAGTGGTGTAAAAAAACGGATGTTCGTTATCGGGGCTATCTGTTTTGTAGTTGCATTTTATGGTTACGACTTAATTAACAAGGTGCAAAAATGGTTCTCGACAGCTTCTTGAGGAACAGGATGATTTGGACATAGAATTAATTAAAAATATATTCCTCAGTAAAAAGGAAAAAGTAGGCGCCCTCCAGATCAAGATGGTTATGGAAAATGATTATTCGGCCGTCATGAATCATAAGAAAATCAGACGGTTGTTGGCAAAATATCATCTCTTCGCAAAAATCAGAAGGGCCAATCCGTATCGAAAGATGGCTAAGGCAGGCTGTGAATCACGAGTTCCATCCGAGTGCAATCCTGCATTCTGACCAAGGATTCCATTACACCCATCCGCTATTTCAAAACAAAGTGAAAGAACTTGGGCTAACCCAATCCATTTCCCGTAAGGGAAACTGTTGGGGTAATGCGCCGATGGAAAGTTATTTGGCCACTTTAAAGATCTAGCAGAATATAAAACATGTACTAATTTAACGGATGTTAAGGAAGAAGTTGATCGAATTATTGAAGAATAAAATCAGTGTCGTTATCAATGGAGACCTAAAGAAAATGGCCCCGGTACAATACCGGGACCACCTATTAGCCTCATAGGCACTTTTTTATACTGTCCGTAAAATGGGGCACAATTCAGAATGTGATCTTCTTTTTTTTATTGTTTGGCTATATAAAGGGGGGGTGGAGTTTCTTATGAACTACCGGGCAAGTTACTTCAACAAATAATCGTGGATTTTATGGTAAAATGAAGAAAATAATGGATTGCTTGTTTGGGGGAGTTTGGTGGAGGCTATTATATTTATTTTTTATTCTATTTTGGGGTTGTTTTTTCTATATTTAGTTATCGAAACGGCAGTAAGGAAAGGTATTAACAGTTCAATAATTGGTCAAGTTCTTGAAAAGAAGTATGGAGCGGGAGAAGATAAAAAGTCTTTTCTTGATAATGATTTGGATAATTGAAATAGAATTGTTAAATAGAGGATAAGGTTGGATTTGATTAAGATGATTCAGCTTTTTCATATGTTCTTCTCGGCGTGATAGTTTTTTACGCCTTGGAGTGGGTAGCTGTTGGTTCAGGTTTTAAGGTACTTGTTGGCGGGGGTTTTGGTTTACTTTTATATATAGCTAATCATATTAGTAAGAATCAAAAAATAATGGGTAATACGGAAGAACCTGATGACAAGCAATAAAAAAATATATTAATAAGCTAACGGGTGCTTTGCATCAAATCAGGGGTTGCTGTGGCAGCTCTTTTTCTTATGACTAATAAAGATAATGCCTAAAACGACTATCATCTGTAGAAAAGTAAGTATAGAAAAAGTGGATGTTTTAGATGCGTATAATAATATCCTTCATCGTTTTCGTCGTTATGGTTCTGATGGGATGCACTAATGATCCACCGGAAAGCAACTATTCACAAAAGAAAAAGTTAGAACAATTATCTAAGAGTTTAATGAGGGAAAGGAAGGTAAGGTGGAGGTTTCTGTTAATGTTGAAAGTACCTTGCCCGATCCAAGTGATAAACCTAGAGGTGTTATTATCTATGACTTAACATCTAAATACGATGAGAAAGCTAAAAAATGATAGATAGAGGTAATACCTATATTGACCCGTTGTAAACAGTCACAGAAAAATCCCATTTCGGTAATGGAAAGTAGAGAACAATGTGGGTCAATCAACCGAAATGAGGAGAGAGGGTACTATATGCTAACTGAGTGTTTTCACAAATGGGAATATGAATTAATCCCGTTATAAATTGTTAAAAGGGGCTTTGATTAAGGCTTTGTGTACGAATGGTAGTGATGAAAAACAAAGGGGAATAAAAATGAATGATATGTTCAGTACAAAGCTTAAATCTGTCTTACTTGTCAGCATTATTCTTGGAGGGTTCTTTCTCCTGTTGGAACTCCGAACAGGTTCGGCGAGCTTTTCTATAATCGTAATGATATATGCTTTCATAGGAAATGTTGTTTACGGGATACCCGTTTCGTTTTTATCGGATTTTGCCACAAAAAAGATCGGAAAGAATCGTTTCATTTTCGCCTCGTTGATCTATTCGGTGTTTGGATTTCTATCCTTCATACTTTTAGGAGAACTCGGAATCTTTGCAGTTATCTGCTCTTTGCTCTTCTTCCTTTCAGAAGAATGGCAGAGAATGAGAAAACATAACAGGGGGCTAAAGCCAGCTAAAAAGATGATAGTAACTAATACACTATCTACCGTTATCTTATTCTCTTTAGCTTTATTTGGGTCAATGTTAGTCTCGGGTCCATTGTTTGAAAAGCATACAAATGAATCTTATCTCATTCCAAAAGGGTATGAGGGTGAAGTTAGAGTGGTGTACAATGTCAAGGATGCTCCAAGTCCTGAAAAAAGTGAAGACTATGATGTTTATCGAATTAATGAAAAAGGGTACACACTCAGCCCCCTTCCTGAGAGAGAAGGAATTATCAATAATCAATATTTTTATATTGATTCAGAAGGACATAAAGAAAAGATTGACGATACTTGCATAAATATTGGAGGCACGGATGGCATACAAATGGATGACTACGAGTACTACAGCTTCTATTTTACTGTCACAAATACACATTGCGGTGAAACGTTTAGTGAAAACGTAGATCCTACAATACCCCGAGGGCTTTCGTTAGAAGCGATTATAAATGAAGAAGGATTGGAAAAGCCTAAGTACTAAATCGAAATTTAGTGACCATTTGACAGGTGTTATTGGTAATACATACGGGAAATTAGCTAAATTTACTTTCCCTGTCGCTGCAAAACATCCAGTCAAGAATGTTTGCTTTATCTTGAATGATGAAGAAGGCAGTATCTTAGGAGGCGTTACAGGGACAATGAAAATCAACAGTATTAC
Organism: Peribacillus sp. NPDC006672; assembly: GCF_050274955.1. Lineage (NCBI taxonomy): Bacteria > Bacillati > Bacillota > Bacilli > Caryophanales > Bacillaceae > Peribacillus > Peribacillus sp. NPDC006672. The sequence continues at coordinate 7,417 of NZ_JBNNOR010000028.1, read as the reverse complement.
ATATTGTCTTATTAAAATCTTCATTTGTTACGTTATAGAGAACCTATAATCTTTCACACAGTTTGTGTCAGTTGTAGATTTAAAACAAAGTCACGATGTTTGTAAAAAAGAGGCGATGTTTAAAATAAAATAGCACGTGTATAAAAAAGTTGCGAAGCTTTTCCGCTTTGTTTCGCCTTGTCTAAATAGTCTTTTTATGATGAAAATAATATAGCGTTATTCCGATTATGGAAGATTAAAGGCAGAAAATAATCAAACTTTTTTATAGAATTGAAACTTAAATCTATTAGAAAAGAACATCCGTATCAGATAAGGCTTATTCGAATCTTTTGATCCGTTTCTACACAAAGTCTCTACTTCACGAAACCTTCATATAAAATATTGATTTCCTTGAAACTTAACTATCTTTACAACCGTCAATACTTAGGATTTGTTCATCGTTGTTAGTAAAAGAATAATAATGGATAAATATATGATTAATCAAAGGAGACATTATGGAAATAAAATTAAGGAAACTCATCTTAGTAGGAACTATTTTTTATACAATTTTAATTTTATATTTTCTATTCTTTGCTTTTAATAGATTAGATAATAGATTAGATTATAGTGAATATGGATACACATTTATGTTTGTTCCAGAACTAGTCCCACTTTCATTCCCTAGACTAGCTTTTTCATGGTTATACGATTTAGGAAATATTGCTGCGTTTATCCCTTTTGGAATACTTATTCCTCTGTTGTATCGTGTGAGTTTTAGGAAATTCATCTCTTTGTTTGTCTTGTCAATCCTCATTCTGGAAACTATACAGCCTTTAACCTATCTGGGTAGTTTTGATGTAGATGATGTGATTTCCAATACATTAGGAGCTACGATAGGATTTTTCGCATATAGGGTTGGATTTTCTTCAAAAATGTCTTATAAAAAGCTCATTGTTTCAGCTCTATCTATTTGTGTACTTCTAATTGGAGTAATGTTGATCTCTGAAACCATCAATTTTGCTTTAGAAAAAAGAGAAGGTCCTATTCTAGCTCTGGATGAGATGAAAGAAATTACAGGAAGTATGCCTATGACTGAGGACCTTCCAAGTTTCAATATGGGCAAGAAAATAGAGCCTAAAATGAACGTGTATACTAGTGAAGGTGACAAAGGCAAAGAGTACACCTATATCTTGGGAAACAAAAAAGATGTAATTTTCTATGCCAATTTTGGTATTCCAGACAATGAAGAATTCAAGGGGGAGGTCGTTATAAAGGCAGATGGACAACCGGTAATTCAAATTAGTGAAGAACATTATTTTGGAGTAGAACCTCTTTTAAGGCCCTTTGACATGATAAATGAAATTACAATTATCGTCTCTGGGAACGCTAAGCTGTGGGACGTTGGAATTAGTGAAAAGAAGCATTGGTGGGAGTAATGAAAGAACAAACAAGCAACCAACCAATGAAACCATGATAATCGCTGAAAGGCTGTCGAGAAAGTCTCGAAATCCCTCTTTTATGCTATAATCACTAAATTTACTATCGGATCTTCAATTAGAAGTGTGTAATGATAATAAAGTTGTTTATTTTTGAGGCTGAAAATACACATTACACCGTCCGAAAATGTGGACGTGTAAAAATGAAAGTTATTTAATTTTGGTGCAATTGCTGAATAACACTCCATAGATGTTACAATAAAGCCGTTTAAATTGATGGGTTGTTCCACAATCGCGCCCGTGTGTGAAATTGGCAAAGGCAGTCTAATTATCGAATAGCCCTCTTCCCCTCAGATTTGCGGAAACAGGCTCCTTTCCTATTTCACGTGCCCATATAGATAACTGGCCAATATGGTGAATTTCGTGGACAATGACATGACGTATGATCTCTCCGTGTGTACATTCAATGACTCGGCGCCTGATTGGTGCGTCTCTAGAGCTAATCGGTTCTTCATTGAAATCAGTTTCTGAAAGTTTCCGAGATTCCATTTCATTTGTCCAAGATGTCACAAATGGCTTCACTTTCTCATGGTATTGAGCTGAAAGATTTTTCACTTTTTGTAAGCTAGCATAATCCTCTAACAATGGCTCCTCAGGTACTGGTTCACCTCGCAAACCTAAGATCCACATATATTCCACATCTACAATGTGAAATAGGGTGTGTAGGATACTGCCGAACCCACCGACCCGTTTCTTTAATAGTTCTTCATCCGGTATGTCTTCGCACAATGTAAACCAATCATCACGAACTTGCCAGTTATATAGAAACAGTTTCAACATCACAACAACCTCCATCTTTTATCGATTTAATATTTAATTTTTACCAAAAGACTTCAAAATTCCTTTTTTTTATAATCCTGTTAAAATACTCCACAAACTGGCCTTTTAATGGAATACCCTACCTTGGATATCGGATTTTGGGTAGTGTTAGTACCATAAAACAAGATTTGGAATCTCAATTATATGCTTTAAATAAAGAAGGTTGCGAAATAGTATATTCAGAAAAATTTACAGGAACAAAAGCTAATCGTCCTGAATTCAAAAATTGTTCTCTATGTTAAAATTGGGTGACACTTTAGTTGTGTGAATGCATTTCAAGAAGTAAGGGAGTTTTTTGAAAAAGAAGTAAAGGTATATTCTGAAGATACACCAACGGGAAGAATAGTTTTTAGTATAATGAATGCATTTGCAGAGTTTGTAAGGGATATGATTGTAGAAAGAACCCAAGAAGGGAAGGCTATAGCAAAGCTACGTGATAATTTTAGAGAAGGTCGACCAAAGAAGTTTAATAAAAAACAGATTGAACATTCCCCTAAACTGTTGAAGACTGCAAAAAACGCTTGGAGGAATATGGGTGTTGGGAAATAATATCCATAACAAAAATAAAATTGCTTTACGAATTAACAAGTAAATAACCATTTTGATCAATCATTTTTTTAAAATGGTTTATTTTTATTTACCTTAAAATAAAGGGATTATATGTAGCAAAAATAATAATAATTATTATTATTATTTAGTATATGATGGAGGTAACAGAATGACAGATGAAAAAATCGTCATAGGTGTTGGAACAAAGTACCCACTTAATGGAATGTTGACCATTCCTGATGAAACTAATGGGTTGCTTCCTGCGGTTGTTTTGGTTCACGGCTCAGGTCCAAGTAATATGGATGAAAAAATCGGAAATAATTATCTTTTTAAAGACCTAGCTGAAGCCTTGGCGGAAAGAGGAATTGCAGTGCTACGTTATGACAAGAGAACATTCGTATACGGCAAAGAAATGAGAAACGATACTGGATTATCAGTTAAAGAAGAAACAATTGAAGATGCTATCCTAGCAGCTAACTTATTACGAAAGGATTCACGTATTGATGGAAACAAAATTTTTATTATAGGCCATAGTATGGGAGGTATGTTGGCTCCAAGAATTGATGCAGAAGGTGGAAACTTCGCGGGAATCATAATTATGGCTGGTTCGCCACGCAAATTAGAAGAAATTATAATGAACCAAAATAACGATGTTTTAAATTCATTGAATATATTTTTGAAAATGATTGCTAAAAAACAAATAGCAGCATTATCATCCAAATTCAACAACATCTATAATCTAAGTGACGAAGAAGCAAAATCAACTAAAGTTTTGGGGAAATATGTTAGGGCTTACTACTTAAAAGAAATGGGTGAACATCCATCTACCAATTATCTCGAAGAATTGGATAAACCAGTATTAATTTTGCAAGGAGATAAAGATTTCCAAGTATCAGTAGAAAAAGATTTTGATGGTTACAAAAAATTATTGGGTGATACACGAAATGTAACATTTAAACTTTATCCAAACTTAAATCATTTGTTTATGCCCTCTGTTTATGGAGAAATACTAAAAGCAAAAAAAGAGTATAAGGTAGCACAACGAATAGATAAGCAAGTTATTAAAGATGTTTCCGAATGGATTTATTCTGTTTAAAATATCAAGTGAAGTTTTAAAATACTAAAGTAAATAAGCTGGAGGCGATTAATGTGTTGGTAGTTACCACCGAAAAAATTGAAGGTTACAAAATTGTAGAAGTAAAAGGACCCGCCTTTGGTCTAATTGTAAGAAGCAGAGGGATCGGCGGCGATATCATGGCAGGGTTAAAGTCCTTAGTAGGCGGAGAAATCAAGCAATATACAGCTATGCTTGAAGATTCAAGAAAAGAAGCTATGGACCGTATGATTAAAAATGCCAATCAAATGGGAGCAAACGCAATTGTAATGATGAGATATGATTCTGGAGAAATCGGTAAAAATATGAGTGAAATTGTTGCATATGGAACTGCCGTTATTGTGGAGGCAATATAATGAAATTCATCATAGGGTACTATATATTACAAATTGTTATAGTTATCTTATGCATTTTACTTGGATACTTTATCTATGATAAACGGTTTAAACGTAATCACGGTGTAAAAGTTCCTGATGGATTTCAATCGACAGATGAAATAAATATAGACCCTGTGACTGGAGAAAAAACAAGGGTGTATTATAATCCTGATACGGGTGAACGCTTTTATAAAAAAGAAAAATAATTGCAAACGCAAGGAAATTTAAATATCGAAAAAACCACGGTTTTTGTAAAAATCGTGGTTTTTTTGATCCATATGCTAATCATTTTACTCCATCTTCAATTTTATTTAATAGTTCTTGTTCACTTTCATATTCGATGCAATTATCTTCATCAATATAAGTAGATGAAGCGTCTTGAGATTATCCATACCATTTGCAAACTCTTGTTGAAAATAGCGGAAAAAATATACCTTCCTTTTTTATAATTGAAACAGCCCTTCATTTAATGAAAGGGGTCATTCAAGCAGGTGTTTCTGATAGTACTGGTAAAGATGGAAAAATCGTTTAAGCACTTGAAGAAATTGCACGGGTAACATCGGATAATCCATAATTGCGGCAAAAGCGGGGGGAGAAGGTATTCCGGGTCCACAAGGCCATCAAGGTGACAAGGGTGCTGATGGATCCAAACGAAAGAACAGTGTAACGAATTAGTAGGGAGCGCAGAGACACTAGAAGGATAAAGAGCGGGAATATTACTGCTCTATCTTTATGTAATTTAAAGCTCTGTTAACGGATGTTGTCGATTTTCTTTTGGGACTAAAGGGGCGAGATAGTTCTAGAAGCGTAGCTTATTCGAATTGCGTCTATTGACTATTTTTACTAAAACACCTAATATTTAGTTGATGATATATTAATTGGGCGGCGTGAATTTGTTGAATAATTTAGGTATTCCAGGATTAATTCCATCTTCTCTTTCGGAATATTAGTTTTGTTTTTACTAAGAAAACTAGTGCAATCTATTAGACGGTAAAACCGTCTTTTTTATTGTCACAGTATATGTCACCTCTAGAATAAGTCTTATGGAACTAAAGAGGCAGTTTAGTATAATGAGTGAATATCTAGTACAGTAGTATTAAATAAAGGGGTGTTGAATTGATTGGTTGGTTAATTATTTTCTGTGAGATTGGATTTTGGGTGTTTGTTTTAGCAGGATTATTAGTTAGATATATTTTAAAGAAAAAGAAACTTGGTACATTGTTGCTTATTTGTACGCCAATCGTCGATCTCATTTTACTCATTGCTACTGTTTTAGATTTAAAAAATGGGGCTATTGCCACCAACGTACATGGACTTTCTGCCATTTATATAGGGGTTAGTGTAGGGTTTGGGCATCAGATAATCAAATGGGCGGATACGCATTTCGCTTATAAATATGCAAATGGTGAAAAACCAATAAAAAAGAAAAAATTCGGAAGGGAACATGCTAGACAGGAGCGCTTAGGGTGGTTCCGGCATTTTGTTTCTTGGTTAATAGGAGGACCTCTTTTAGCAGTGATGATCTTTTCGATTAATAATCCTTCTCAGACTCAGGCATTGTTTAATACTTTAAGATTATGGACATTGATCTTGGTTATTGATTTTATCATCAGTTTTAGTTATACCTTGTTTCCGAAAAAAGAAAGGTGAAAATCAAAATTTAATTGTAGATGAAAATAAGGAATTCATATACCTTGTTCCAAAGATTAATTCAGAAATTATACAAAGGATCATATCATCAATGTGAAAATAAAAAAAATCAAAAATATGGAAATAAATATACAGGTTATAAAATTAATGTAACTAGCGTAACAGTGAATATAAGAAAACCCATCGGGTTACATCTACGATTGTTGAAGGGCTTATGTCAAAAAAAGAGTTTAAAGTTACAGGGGTAGGTTATAAAGGTGAACCATTGAGCTTTATAATAAGTACCTCTATCTTAAGTTCTGATCCAAAAGCCCAAGCTCTTGGAACTGAAATCGAATCAATGATTGTTGAATTTCTGAAATCCAAGAAAATATAGACAATATTAGGTAAGGAATCCTATGAAATTATTGTAAAAAGCAAAGACAAAAAGAAGATAAATCAATGAAGAAGGTTCTTCAAGCATTTTGGTTCAATATTTAAGGAGTCTACTTACTAATATGAAGTTAGATGATAAAAATAAAACGCTGTTTTCATAAAGATTGTTGTTTTTGTCACATAAGATAAGGGAACTTCAAATTGCTTGAAGTTCCCTTTCTAAAAAGTGATTTTTAAACTTCTATTGTTGTTCCAAGGGATTGTTTTAATACGTTCTTGCTCTTCACTCTTATCCAAGTATTCAAAAAATCCGAGTCGATTTCCCCAAGGGTCTGTGAAAGTTCCCCATTTCACTGGAACTTCTGGTCTTGAGTGTATTTCAAAACTATCAATCTTTAGCTCTTCTACAAGTCTATTTCTTTCAGCTTCAATGTTAGTAACTCCTAAACGTAATGGTCCGTTACCCTCGGTAAGAGTTCCTTCGGCGACTTGTAACCAACAACCAGGAATGAGTTCCCATTCTGCAAATCCCTCGTGTGGACTAAAATCAGGCTTTTTATTAAGCAGAGTTTCATACCACTTTTGCCCCTCTTTAATGTTGGAAACCCGAACCTGTGTAGTCATTTCAAAAATCATTCGTATCCCTCCTAAATATGTATAATTGAATATAACAATACCATAATTTGGTGATTAATCTGTAAGGATTGTCAAGAAAGCAACAATCTATGCGGGAACAGCGAAAGAAAAAGATACAAATGAAATATAGAGAGAAAATAAATCAAAGTAAAGAAGAGGAAGCAAATTCAGAAAAAAGTGTTTGTTATTTCTACTATCATTGTTATTACGGTGTCATACTGGGCACACTTTTTTTCATCTTAACTTCCACTACAAAAATCTGAATGCTGTTTATCTCTTTAATTAACAGGTGCTTTACTTAAATAAGAGAGAGTTGCTATGGCAGCTCTTTTTCTTGTGTGCCAGGCATGGCAACTATCTAGGTGGTGAAAGTCCACTGTGGGGGTACACATCGACCAACCACTAAGGAAGCGCAAGGTACT
>NZ_JBNNOR010000027.1:0-48548 GCF_050274955.1 Peribacillus sp. NPDC006672 | reverse complement strand
TACCTTGATTATAAAACAAAAAAAGGTAGATTTCCTCAGAATAAACTGAGAAAATCTACCTCTATTGGCCCGAAGGGACTTTTTCAGTGCCCTCGTTGTGTCCATTTTTTTCGTGGGTATAGTTCATGATGTAGAGAGGGAACTTTCCATTCAGGAATGTCGGCACGTTTGGTTTGGATGGCCAGCACAACGAATGTACACATATTCTAAGGCAACTGGATTCAGATGATTGAATACGGTTTCATTTGTTGGTGCACTTGGTTTATCGTTTGTACAATTTTCTGCAGCACTCGTTATGCACCAAGAAATATTTCAAGCGATCCATTGAGCCTCATCTTCCTGTAAGGAATGATGTAATACGAGTATGAAACAATTAATTTCTACGTGGATATACAATGGGGTTCCTATTCCTCCATGTTCTTACAGCCGTTGCCCTTGGTGTTGTTGCATGGCCTTTCTTTTAGAACAGGAATGATTGTCCTTTTTTAATTACTGTATTCGGTACTTCTTTTTGTTTTATGATTAGCTTTTGATTTTAATTTTATGATTTTAGTCGTCTCCGGTACAACTCTTATACCCTTTTTTGTGTTCATCACCATTTCTTCTGTCAGGACGAAAAATATACCAACTAGAAAAATGGCAGCCGCGCTTAGTGTAATGGCCATCCCAACAGCGGTTAATAAATAATCCTTATTGTAATCGCTTACAAAAAAACTTAAACCAAAAATTAAAATTCCGATTACACAACCTGTGCCTGATACCCACTTCACTGCATCCATCATCTTCTGATTAGTTTCCATTATTTCATCCCCTTTCTTTCTATTTTATGACATTTCACAAATTTGTCAAACATTTTCTATTTTTTAACATATTCACAATGAAAACCTTGACAAATAGACGAAGCCGCTATTCACTTTTAGGTATTCAAGACTATATAAAAGTCTGTAAAACAGTATAAATACACTATCAAATTTTCCAATACTACCCTTTTCTATACTTTTAAAAACTTTTTAACTTCATTATCAAATAAATGGCCCCTGATGAATTTATCAGGGGCCATACCTCTTTCTATGATTTCTGCAAGGATATCGTTAACGTTTTCTTTTCAGCACCCCGATACACTTTAACCTGCACCTTATCGCCGATTTTCTTATCCGTGTATAAGACTTTCCTTAATTCTGCTGTCGTATTTATTTTCGTTCCATCAATCTCCGCGATGATATCCTGTTGCTTAAGCCCTCCATTCGCCGCAGCCGATCCCGCTTCAATACTCGTAACCATGACACCTGACTTTGCAGCTTCAGGAACATTTTGTAAGTAATACTGTGGCAGTTCTTCTATACTGGCCAAGCTGACTCCTAAATATGGGCGCGTGATTTTTCCATTTTCAATCAGTTCCGTAACAATGGGAATCACATCATTACTTGGTATGGCAAACCCTAGGCCCTCCACACCATTTTCGGAAATCTTCAAGCTGTTTATGCCGATCACTTCCCCAGCTGTATTGATCAATGCCCCGCCGCTATTGCCAGGGTTGATCGCTGCATCTGTTTGAAGGACATCAAGTTCCCACTCACCTTCCGATGTATCGACTGAAATCGAGCGTCCGGTCGCACTGACAATCCCTTGTGTAACCGAACGTGAAAAATCAAGTCCGAGAGGGTTACCAATCGCCAATACTTCTTCACCTGGACGCATGCTATCAGAATTCCCGAATTTAATACCTTCAGGTGCTTTCGAAGCATCAATTGTCAAAACTGCTAAATCCGTCAAAGCATCCGCCCCGACAACCACTGCAGTTGCCTTTTGTCCATCATATAATGAAATTTCGACTTCCTTTGCTCCCTCAATAACATGATTGTTCGTAATGATATAGGCCTTCCCATTTGCCTTTTTATAAATGACCCCTGAACCAGTGCCGCTCGCAACCTTTTCGCTTTTCGTGCTTTGTTGCTGGAACGGGCTCTGGTTTTGCATCTCTTGTAAATTCACGACCCCTACAATCGATTTGGATGCCGCTTCCACCATCTCTGCCCTATCATTTGAATCCGTACTTGTCGATAACTTTTCTGCCGTGACACTTCTATCCTTTTCAACGCTTTCCGTTTGTTCTACACCTGCCGTTTGGGTTGACTCATTCACGGAACCTTTCCCTTGATCTATAAAGTCCCCGCCCAATACAAATACAGAAGATGTAACAATAGAAGCAACTGTTCCGGAAACAAGGCCAGTTAGCAAAAGCGATTTGCCCTTCTTCCGTTCTGCCTTCACTTTGGCTTGCTCATCACCATTATAATTCTCCATCTTTATCCCTCCTATGATTGTCCTTTACTTGGCTCAATCATAAACAGTAATTATTAAAAAATTCTTAAGAAATAAAGAAATAAGTGACCTTTTTATAAAAAATATAAAATTTTATCAAAACTTGCTATGTGATATTTTGCCATGCTTGAAAACAAAAAGGTCTCAACATAGGACCCTTTTCAATTCAACCGTTATATCTCTTTACATGACTTCATACACTTCTTTTGTCTCCTTATTCACGCCATACCAGCCCCAAGTAGCTGCGTGGCCATTTTTCTGACTGCCTTCATCCCCTTCGAACACTTGAAAAATGTAATCTCCCTTTTCGGCATCATGATCATATTCGATTTTCAAATGCGGGAAATTTTCCATGTCCACGTAATCCTTCACAAGCTTCTCCGCCTGAGATTTACTTAAGGTACTAACCGAATCCTTCCTCCCTTCTTTTTCTTTTCCTTTTACCGTCCCAGCTTTTGTATCCGTTGCCGCCTTATCTTCTAATTTGGATCCAACGTTCCCCTTTTCACTTGCTTCCTCCACCGGTTCCACTTCGTCACTCCCCTCTACTGTTCCTATAGTGGCTGAACCTGACACCGGATGCATTTCCGCCGCCTTTAAAACCATTAGTTTACCTTCCCCATATTTTGCCTTATATGCGGTTGCTTCTTCAAAATCTCTTTGGGCCGCATCAAAATCCTGTTCGTCGTATTTCTTCATTCCACTCGCCAGAAAACCTGAAAGATCCATTAATTCTCTTGCTTCCGATGTTTTTGCTTCTTTATAAGCTAATTCAAATGCCTCGTGGGCTTCTAAATAATTTTCCTCATTCAACTGACTTTTTCCCAAATCCAGATTGGAATCATAATTCCTTGTTACGCAGCCTGAAGCAATCAACATAAAAAAAATAACCATGAATGATCTCTTCACTACATCACTCCTCACTTTTCCAAAGATACTCTCCCATATTATTCTATAAATCCATCATAAACCCTTTGATTAAAATTCCGATACCTCTATTTCCTATCATTTTCATTAAAGAAATGTTGATTTTTATGATTATTTTTTTACAAAAAGCGGTACAGAATAGATAAACGGTTGAAAGGATGATGAGCAGAATGAGACAGGATAAACAGACCTATCATGTCGATTTGGTCAGCGGCGACGTACTCGGACAAAAACTTGAAGAGAATCCGAGCTTCACTGTACATGCAACTGATGAAGAACTGGCAGAATTGAAACAATGCTTGGAGGAACACCGGACAGATGACCTGGAGGCATATGCCCGTTCACATGTGCCCTACCTTCTCTATCATCATGACCGGGCAAATGATAAATACGATGCAGCCATGAAAAGACTTTATGCCCTCATTTATAAATTAGGGGATGCAACGGCACGAAACCATATAGAAGAAATCGGCATATTGAAAGATAACAAATTCGAGGGAAAAGAAGAAGTGCAAAAGTTCAAATAAGAATTATGACAGAACCTGAAATTCAAAGGTTCTGTTTTTTTATGAAAGACCCCTAAAGGGGATATGGGGGCATGACTTTAGCTTTGAAATTTGTTTTAAGTGAAAATAAGTTGTTGTTATCCACTAATAATATTATGATGGCATTCTAAATAAAAATCGGAGGTATCTTATATGTTTTTATTTGGGGCCATTATCATTTATCTTTGCTTAGCATTTTTCTGGACGTTTTTATTCAGCCTTTTCAAAAAGAGACTTTATGTTTTTATTGCACCTTTCAGTATTTTGGTCATATCGCTTTTATTATTTGGTTTAGGCAGTGCAACACCTTTGGCAGTCGATTCATCAACTAGGGAGCCGCTGCACCCACTTTCTCAACCCTCAGCTTCTTATACACTAACGTCATTTGCGGTTATCGCACTAGCTCCGCCTTCTTTTATACTTGCTTTTGTCATCTTTATTATAAGAGGTAAAAAAGTAAAATGAAGACGATACATAAACGCCCCCGCCCCAATGGGTGCCAACGAAAAAATCCTGTTGCATATCCAACAGGATTTTTTTCAATCTTTATTCAAAATTCACAATGACAGGATTCTTCTTTGGCCCGATGAAACCGTGGCCCCTTTTGTATAGGTAAGGGCAATTCCCTGGATAATGAACATCGTAGCCAACGTCATCAGCATGTCGGGAATTCTCAATTTAACGATCATGAATGAATTCAATGCCCCTACGACTAGTGAGGCACCGATTGCAGCTCGACCCGCACGGATAAAAGTGGCTTCACGAGTGACTTTAAAATTTATGAATGCGAGGACTGTTCAGATTGCCCATTGAAATCGCGTTGCACAAAGGCAGAAGGAAATCGTCAGGTGCATTATAACCCGATTTATGAAGAACTAAAAACGAAAGCAAAAGTGAACCTTTGGTCTGAATCAAATGCACAAATCTACGCTCGACGAAAAATCGAGGTTGAGAATGTTTTTGGTCACATCAATGGCAATAGATCGTTCCGTCGGTTTTTACTTCGGGGCTTGCCGAAAGTCCAAAACGGAGGTTGTCATTGTGGCTATGGCCCATATTCTACTGAAAGTAGCTGGCCTTCGAAAGCTACTCTCAACAAAGAATTATAAAAGTAGAAAAACAGGTGAAGGAAAACGAATTGTTTTTCTTCACCTGTTCTATTTTAGGGACTTATTAGACAGTCCCTTAATCAGCTGTATTGCAGACTTATCCCTCTCTTATCTGTCAAAACATTTCTGTTTTGCAGGATTTAACACCAATTCCTAATGGAACGGTTGCTGGGCATCTTAGGGCCATTCCCTCCGCCACTCTTGATAAGAGAATATACGTTTTTCGTAATTATCACTTTATAGGGATATAGTCGCAAGTCAATAGTTTTTTGAATATTTGAAATGTTCCCTGCTATTTTATTTTCTTTGAAGCTGGGCTAGACGCTTTTTCTCAATTTTTTCAAGTCTCTCCAACTGACGTAGTTTCACTTCGAACACAGTAATCGGATCACGGTAAACTTCCGGATTTTCTTTCATATGCTCCAATGCAGCCTGGTAGTCTTTGATTTCTGTCTGCGTTTGCTCTATCGTTTTTTGAAGTAAGGCAAATGAGCTGCGATAGAAAAGTGAGATGTCCCGATCCAAAGATTTTTCAAACAATCCAAATTGGGTAAGGAAGCGTTCAGTGATCATTTCCGCAACATCCTGATAATCTTCACTTTCCAAGTATTTCTTATAACGATTGTACATATTGGCTTTATTTTGCGGTATTGCCCCAAACAGCTTCCCTGCTCCTTTAAGCAGCAATTGTGATGGAGTCCTGCGCAAAAGGATATTAACGTTTTCGATGCGGATACTGCTTGTCATCCGGTCGGCATCACGGCGCCAGTCATCCAATACCCTAAAGTCACCTGACAGCGTTATCCGTTCTTCTTTGTATAATTCATTGAATCCGGCACTCATCTCATCCATAAACTGTTGGCTTTGCGAGAACTCCATTTGGGAACTAGCAATCCAATCTTGAAGAGAACGGTAATATTGAGGCATGATCTTGTCAGAAATGAATGCTTGAATCCGCTCATTCATTTCATGGTTCAGCTGTATATGGACCTGACTGAAATCACTGCTTTCCGTTAACGATTTAGAGCAATCCCTCAGTAATTCCGGAATTTTAGAAGAAAGCTGACTTTTAACTTCATCCTTAAGCACACGGTACGACCTTATGATATTTTCACTTTTTTCTTTTTCCAAATCAGCCAATTGATTGACCGCGCCATTCAATTTGACTTCCATCTGTTCATTCCAAGAGATGGAATGCTCGCATTTCCGTTCATTGGCTGCTCGTTTTTCTAACAGATAAGATAAAGTTTTACGAATGAAAGCAAGAATTTTTTCAGATCTTCTTTCTTTCCAATTATCATCTTGATAATTGGATTGAAGGAATGCTGAAAGGTCCTTCAACTGCTGCTTGCTGTCATAAAGTTTGGAGAAAGCGAACACTTTCGCATTCGGGAAATATGCATTCACTTTATCCCATGTTTCGTCTTCCATCCGGACCGCGACTTGATCACTGTATATCGTATCCATTTTATTTAATAAGAAATGAATCGGCAGTTTCGGAGCCATCATTTGAATTTCCAATAACAGGTCCCGTTCACTACCGGTGAAAGGCGCCCGGGCATCAAGAACGAACATCAGGCCATCACTGCCATGTAAATAGCCTTGGAAATCTGATTCCACGCTTTTTTCCCCATTGAACCCCGGTGTATCCAATAATCGCAGACGATTATTTTTAAGGTAGTCACTGATAAGCGTCACATCGACAATAGTCCCGCGCTGGCGGCGTGTTTCATCTAATTCAGTTAGCTCCATGACAACTTTGCTATCTGTATCGGTAATTTCAAGGATTTCCAAATCATCCCCATCTTTGACACTGACTAGTGAAGAATGATCTTCGGCAGCGATGCTCTCGCCAACAATTGACTGTATAAAGGATGTCTTGCCATTTCCTGTACTTCCCACAAGAAGAAGGTTGAAATTTTCGGTATCCTTAAGCCCCTCGACCATCCATTTAAGCTTATTGCCAACCCTTAAATCATTCTCTTCAGCCCATTGGATGATGGAATTGAACAGTTTCTCTCCAGCTTCCAGTCCGCCTCCCAATTTAGGTGATTTCGAAAGCAGGCTTTCTGCATCCTGAATGACCAGCGCATTAATCGTATCCGGGAAAATTTCATTCCAGGACAACGCGGATGCCGCTGCAAACAGCGAAAGCTCCCCATCTGCGATTTTTAGCCAGTTTTCCAGCAACCTTGGCACGACAGGACTTAAATCTTTGATTAGGTGCGTTCCTTCTAACAGACCTGCATATGCATCCCTGTAATAAACGGAAAGCTCATCCCATACATCCCCTTGGTTTAATTCGATGGTATCTATCAGGTTATTAATCACTTTTAACCATTCAAAATATGAATCGGTATATTTATAATTTTTCCAAAGGGCAACCGTCATCTTTTCGAAACGAGCCTGGTCGAGCGTATATAGCGAACAAAGGACAGTTGAAAAATAATCCGGGGCCATAGATTGAGCGACACCCTGTTGGATATATGTTTTCAGCACATCAAACCAGCTCATTGATTCCGTACGGATACTTTCATCTGAAGCTAGAACCACCGCACTGTTCCAATCCTTTTGTTCTTCAAAAAAGGCACGTGCGATTTCCGTGACATTCGGGTAGTCCGGTTGAAACTCGACTGCTTCTTTCACGACTTTGGAAGCCAAATCATTTCTAGATTCCACTATGTAAAGGGAAAACAGTTGCAAAAGAACCTCCGTTTTCAAAACCGCTTCCTTCGTATCGACGGATTTATAAATATCCTCTGCGGTTGAATACATTTCCAGTTCAAAATAAGCATCAGCGATGTTTTTCTTCGCCCATGAACCAAGTTCACCTTCTATGTTTTCCCATTTGAAAATGGCTGCTTCATAGTCATGATGCTGAAAATATACTTCACCTTGAGCGAATCGAACTGCCGTTAAATCCGCTCTTTCCTTTTTTTGTTCCACGAGAAACATTTCACCCAAAGCTTGAATAGGGTGCTTCCTTGTATCCTCAATCATCGTTTCATAATATTTTTTCCCGATCAGCCGTTCGTCCATCTTTATTCCCCCGATATATTTCATATTTTCAATTAAAGGATAATCACTAATTTGAAAAGCATTCAAAAAGCCCTTACATGCAATTAATAGGTTCCTTTAGTAAAGAAAATTATTTGTAAAACCTTAAAATATTATTTTAACAAAACAATATGGTAACAACATGTCACCACTCTTACAATTTTAAAACAGAAAGGAATGGAACTGTAATGATTTTAATGAACCGATACAGAGATGTCATTTCCACATTTGAGAAAATATGTTTTTTCTAGTTTAACCGGTATCTGAAGAGGTTAGCGAACCATTCTTTATACCTCTAAATTACCAGAAGTCCAGCCCTTTAACTACCTAAAAACGGAAAAAGACAAATCCCTTTACCTCACTCATTACTAATATCCCATTTTATCGTTCATATAAAAAAGCAGCACCTTCATTCATGAAAGGTAACTGCTCTCTGATAAGCTCCGAACAGTCATTGTCCTTTGACAAATTAGGATTATACCCCTGTACGCTTACGTTGGTTATTCGGCTTTTTGGTCAACTGGCTTTTAAGCTGTTTCGTTTTCTTCACCACGCCGGTTTCCAGTTTATCTTTACTTGATCCTGCTTGCTTTTGAGCCAGTTTTTGTTTGACTGCATCCGCCAGGCTTAACTTTTTATTTTCAGACATAATGTTGTCTCCTTTAGTGTTCTGCCCTCTATTATAATATAGTTGCGGTTAGAAAGATAATAGGGAGTTATATCCGATTCTTTTTGCAAAAAATCCCCCTCGGTAAAGGAAGTTTCGCCAACAGAGGACTAATTTCCTGCTTAAAAGGAATATTGAAATGATTCATGATAATAAATTATGTTGACTCCATAATCAGAATTTGCTAAATTATCTTTATATTATAAAATCTATGAAGAGAAAGAGTAAGATTGGTACCCTGTTCCACAGAGAGTCGACATATGGTGGAAGTCGATGTCCAAGGCCTATCCCAAAATCATCTCTGAGATGCAAAGCTGAAAATGCAGTAGGCTTTGACGGTTTTCCGCCGTTACAATGGATCACGTATGAATTCGTACGTTGACTGAGTGCCGCAGCTTCTTATGAAGGGCGGAAAATGGGTGGTAACGCGAGCGACAAACTCGTCCCTGATTTCCAGGGACGAGTTTTTTATTTGCACAAAACACTTACAATAACCTTTTTCGGGCCAGTCGGCGGGAGTTATCATTTTAAAAAAAGGAGAATCACCATGAAAAAAACAGACACATTGTTTATCGGCCTTATGCTTTTCTCAATGTTCTTCGGAGCTGGGAATCTTATATTCCCTCCATTTTTAGGGGCGTCTTCGGGAACTTCTTTCTGGCCAGCCATTGCCGGTTTTGTCGTCACCGGAGTCGGCCTGCCAATTTTAGTGCTTCTCGCCGTCTCACTTGTTAAAGGCGGAGCACAAACTATCGGGGCACGTGTACATCCTCTATTCAGCACGTTGTTCATGGTAGTCATTTATTTAAGCATTGGACCTTTTCTCGCCATTCCACGGAATGCGAATGTTGCCTATGAAATGGGCTTCAAGCCATATCTTGGCGACTCAATGAATCAATCCCTATTCCTATTCATATTCACAGCCATATTTTTCATCATCGTTTATGCCATTTCATTGAATCCTAAAAAAATGGAAACCTTCATGGGACGCTGGATTACACCTATTCTACTTTTGTCCATGGTCATTCTCTGTGTCGTCGGGTTCGTAAAGCTTGATGCTCCATTCAAAGCTCCAACAGACGCATATGCAGCAGGGGCATTTTCGAAAGGGTTCATAGAAGGGTACAACACGATGGATGCTTTAGCTGCCCTGGCATTTGGGATCGTCATCCTTACTTCAATCCAGCAAAGAGGGATTTCCGATCGAAAACAATTGACGAGATATACAGTAAAAGCGGGTCTCATCGCTGGTGTATTGCTTTCATTAGTTTATATCTCCTTAGGTATAATGGGAGCACGCATGGCAGCCGATGGGTCATTCGAAAACGGAACGGATATCCTCACAGTCGCATCCACCCTTTTACTTGGAACTGGCGGGAAGGTCCTTCTGGGCATCATTTTCACTTTAGCATGTTTCACCACCGTCGTCGGATTGACGACCGCTTGCGGACAGTACTTCTCGAAACTTTTTCCCAAGCTGAACTACAAAACCGTCATTCTGATTGTAACAATCGTCGGTTTCACCCTTTCAAACATGGGTCTTAATCAAATTTTAAAAGTATCGGTACCTTTCCTTGTGATGGCCTATCCGTTAACGATCGTCTTGATTGTCCTGACATTCTTCAGCAGTCATTTCAAAAACCCTAAGAAAGTATATCGTATAGCAATGACCTTCACAGGAGTTTTCGCCTTGATAGATGGACTGAATGCATTCGGTTTACAATTAGGACCCGTGAAAACGTTGAGTGATGTCCTTCCTCTTTCTGCCTACGGTATGGAATGGATCATCCCTGCTATCGTCGGTACTGCCTTTGGCCTTCTGCTCAGTCAAATCGGACAAACAACTCCAGCTGAGGAGTTGGAAATCGAAACATTATAATAATGAGGGAAGCAGATGATTTTACAGATCATCTGCTTATTTTTTGGACGGCCTGCATTGCTTTATTTTGGAAAATGCCATCCACTTTTTGTTATGATGGGGTTAAAGGAGATGATAAGTAACATGTCTAAACAAACCCGTATTGGTAAAACAGATCTATATGTAAATCCGATTGGCCTTGGAACGAATGCCATTGGCGGACATAACCTATTCCCTAATCTAAGTGAGGACACAGGAAGGGACGTCTTGAGAACGGCTCTTGATGAGGGAATTAACTTTTGGGATACAGCTTACATTTACGGTCCTGAGCGTTCAGAAGAACTTATCGGTGAAATCCTTAAAGAGAGTTGCAAACGCGAGGATATAGTCCTTGCCACTAAAGGGGCACATAAATTTTCTGATGGCAATATCGTCTTTGATAACTCTCCGGCCTTTCTGAAAAATGCCGTGGATTCAAGTCTAAAAAGGCTCCAAACAGACTATATCGACTTATTCTATATCCATTTCCCTGATGAGGATACCCCTAAAGATGAAGCAGTAGGTGCCTTAAAGGAATTAAAGGATGCAGGCAAAATTAAGTCCATCGGAGTCTCGAACTTTTCGTTCGAACAATTGAAGGAAGCGAATAAAGACGGCTATGTCGATGTCCTGCAATCCGAGTACAATCTATTCAAACGGGAGGCAGAACAAGATCTACTGCCATATACAGCCGAAAATAATATTTCCTTCATTCCTTATTTCCCCCTTGCTTCCGGTCTGCTCGGCGGCAAATATAATCAGGAATCAACATTCGAGGATGGCCGGGCTAAAAGTCCGCTTTTCCAAGGACAAGCCTATGTAAGCAACCTGCAAAAAGTGGAAGAAGTACGGGCAATTGCCAACAGGAAGCATGCCGATGTCGCCGATGTGGTACTAGCTTGGTATTTAACTCGGCACTCGATAGATGTGCTAATTCCCGGAGCGAAAAAGCCAGAACAGGTCACACGCAACTTAAAAGCATTGGATGTCAATCTAACCATGGATGAAATTGCCGAAATCAGTGCGATATTCGCTTAGTATAGAAGGAAAGGCTGTTCAGCTGTTGAACAGCCTTTTCTTGATTTATCCCACCTCCATTCCTAACCTGTGGTTCCAAGCTACCTAGGTTATCCTCCAAAAAATCTGACCCTAATCTGATTCATTGAACGTCTTACCTTTCGAGATTGCTTAGGGTCTTCTATCTCGCTATATTTAGTGAATAATCCACCAATTGAAGAAGAGGTTGTCTGAAGAAAAAAACTATTGTCAATCAATTCCTTATCTTAGCAAATTTGTTATGGGCCGGTAATTACATTTTCGGCAAATATGTTGTGACCGAACTTTCCCCCATCAACTAACATTTACACGATGGCTGATTGCGGTTATTTTATTATTTCCTCTAGCCAATGGGTTTAAAAGCCAAATTGGAATCACCAGTTATAATTTTTTCCTTTATTGGGCTCTGACCTATACAATTTCCATGAATGCCACTCAATTCAATTAACCCTGCATTAATTGTTCTTTTTCCCCCCTTGCTTTTAAAGGAGAAAATTTTACCCCATCATGCACTCGGCCTTATCATTTCTTTCGGCGTTTTATTGGGCTTAACAAAGGGACACCTTCTGGACATTTTCCAGCTCACTTATAAAGGCGACCTATTGATGATCCTGGCAATTCTCGTTTGGACCTTCTATTCGATAATCGGTAAAAAACTGAAAAACGTTCCGATCATCTCAGCCACAGCCGTTTCCGTATTTCCCGGATTGATTCTCGTCGCTCCATTTGAAACATTGGCCCCGGATTGAATCTTGTTTTAAGCTGTAAAACAATCACAGGACCCATATACATTGGAATTTTCCCATCTGTTGGCTCCTTTATTTTCTGGAATGTTTCCCTTCGTCATATCAATGCAAACCAGGCTGGAGGTTTATCTAAATCTGATTGGGCTGTTTTTACCGCCATTCTTAGCCTACTTTTAGGTCAACCGATTACTTTCGTCCAACTCCTGGTCGGGCTCCTTGTCTTCATTGGTGTTTATCTGACAAGTAAAAAGAAAAAAGAATACCCGGCTGCTCTCATGAAGAACTTGTAAAAATGTACAGAATTTAAAAACCTACGAACGCTTTCTTGTCTTTTCCCCTTGTCTACCCAGCATGATTTACGTTATCCTTTAAAGAAGAAAATCTGAATGCAAAGGTGTGCTTTAGTTGAGGATCAATAAATATATCAGTGAATCCGGAATTACCTCGAGACGAGGCGCAGACAAATGGATAGCCGATGGCCGTGTGACGATTAATGGCACAGTTGCTGAGCTTGGCAGTCAAGCTGAACCCGGTGATGATGTTCGTGTAGATGGCAAGCCGATAAAAGTGGAACAGCAAAATGTCTATATTGCACTGAATAAACCGATAGGGATTACAAGTACGACGGAAAAACACATTAAAGGAAATATTGTTGATTTTGTAAATCATCCGCTTCGCATTTTTCATATCGGACGGCTAGACAAAGACTCTAGTGGCCTGATCCTGCTTACGAATGATGGAGACATCGTAAATGAAATCCTTCGTGCAGAAAACAAACATGAAAAGGAATATATCGTAACCGTAGATAAGCCACTTACCGCTTCCTTCATTCAAAATATGTCATCCGGCGTGGAGATTTTGGATACGAAAACACTTCCATGTAAGGTTAAGCAATTGACCAAATATACATTCAACATCACCTTGATGCAAGGATTGAACAGACAAATCCGCCGTATGTGCTCAGCACTAGGTTATGAGGTCCGTGATTTACATCGAATCCGAATCATGAATATCCATTTGGACGGACTGGCGCTCGGACAATGGCGCGACCTGACCGAGGATGAATTATCGGAACTATTCAAAGAGTTGGAGTATACTCCTAGGCAGAGATAAAGAAAGAAAGGATGCCCCTCAGATTCTGGAGCATCCTTTCTTTCTTTTAATTCAATTGAATTTTTACAAGTGGTAATTCAACTGGGTTATTCGAACTCATCG
This sequence comes from Peribacillus sp. NPDC006672, assembly GCF_050274955.1. Taxonomy (NCBI): domain Bacteria; kingdom Bacillati; phylum Bacillota; class Bacilli; order Caryophanales; family Bacillaceae; genus Peribacillus; species Peribacillus sp. NPDC006672. The sequence goes on along the minus strand of NZ_JBNNOR010000027.1, from coordinate 35,007 downwards.
TATCCAACTGAATTCGTAAGACAAAATCCTTCGCATCAAAACCTTTAATCTCACTAATGTCGAAAGTTTTTCTGAATCGTAATTGATCATTGTTCATTGCCTTTTCCACCCATGTTCATCTGGAAATCAACGATGAACTTTTTATCTTGTACAATCATCTTCTCTACTTTTACTGACAGTTCCTGACGTTTCGAATGAACATCTACAGGTGTCTTTTCGTTCAATTCAAGGAATTGATTTGGTTCATAAATGGCCAACTTTGGATGAATTTCTAAATAACTTGTTTTTTCAGCAAGAGCCATCGGAATAATCGCCCTTCCTTTTTTCGTCACATGATTTCCCTCCTTCATCGTTCCTTTAGAAATGTTGCCGTGTGATGAAACATGCACCGGGTTGCCTTGATCATCATAGACATCATCCATTCTAATTTGATCTTTTTCCGTACCTTTTAAGAAAACGACTGAATAATTAATTGTTGTTGAAGATTGGCCTTCGATAATAGAATTAAACTTAATGATAGCGCTGCCCTCTTCATTCTCGCTCACTTCATCTGTTTTTACCTTCTCAAAAGGCAGCTGCTTTTTACGAGTCGGCACTGCTTGTTTTATTCCCATTTGAATAGCTTTTAAGACATCTTCTTTAGGAACTTCTACTTTTTCATATTCTTCATGAAAGACCTTTTTCTTAAACATTTTTTCGCTCGATGGAGATATGTTTTCACTGTATTTTCCGGAACACTCATGATTTCCGCAACATCACAAATAGACATATCCCGATAATAAAAGAGCAAGATAACCGTCCGATAATGCTCGTTCAGTAAATTAATAAGCCGCACTCAAATCCAAGGAATGGTCATTGAAGTGAACTTGTTCTTCTGTATTCTCTAAAAGTTGATCTACGAGTATTTCTCTATTCTTTTTTCTTAATAGGGCATACGCACAATGTATGAGGATTCTAGTTACCCACGTTAAAAAATAATCCTTGTTCTTCAACTCTCGAACAGCCCGAAATGCCTGATAAGCCGTTTCCTGAACAACATCCAAGGCATCCTCACGATTACCGACATATATAAATGCCGTACGGTAAAGTTGGTCACTATGTAACTCAAGCAACTTCTCAAAAGCTTTACCATCGCCCTTGATTGCCTTATTCACCAGCTTGATTTCATTCATCAACTAACCTCCTTTTGCTTATTAGAGGAAAACGGGGTTGGAAAAGTTTCAACTATTTGAGAATAATGTGCTTATGTATATCGCTTCGCATATTCAACTCGTTTTATCAGGCAATCCACGCATTATTTCAGTCAAAAATCTCCTTTACTCGTGAAATTCAATGATTTACTCGTGAGTTTGACCGTTTTACTCGTGAGTTTCACACATTTACTCGTGAATTTGACCGTTTTACTCGTGAATTGGCTCAGCCACGGTTATTTTATTTATTTAGTTACGCTTTTTTATAAAACCATCTTCATCTCGATTCATTTATCAGGCAATCCACGCATTATTTCAGTCAAAAATCTCCTTTACTTGTGAAATCCGATGTTTTACTCGTGAGTATCGCACTTTTACTCGTGAGTTCCGCTTTTTGGCCAAAATAAAAAGCAACCTCTAATAGGCTGCTCGTTATCGGCTATAAATTATACCCACCATAAATCAGTTGGGCTTTCGTTGATGAGGACAGTTTTTAAATTGGTTACCGCTCTTTGAAATCCTTCTTCGACTGACATTAGCGGATCTTCATGTTCTATGCTGACGACGTAATCGTAACCGTATGTGCGAAGGGCGCTCATGATGTCGGACCAATCTTGCAGGCTGTGGCCGCATCCTACTGAGCGAAAGTTCCAGGCGCGGCTTTGGACATTTCCATATGGCTGCATGTCGGTTAATCCATACATATTGATGTTATCCTGATCCAAGTATGTGTCTTTTGCGTGGAAGTGGTAGATTGCCCCCGCCTTCCCTAGAATTTTGATGGCCCCTACTGGCTCGATGCCCTGCCACCAAAGATGGCTTGGATCAAGGTTGGCGCCTATTGCATCCGATGTAGCTTCCCGCAGTTTTAACAAGGTGTAGGGTGTGTGAACGAGAAAACCACCGTGCAGTTCAAGTCCAATTTTTATATTGTGTTCATCGGCAATGGCGGCTACTTTTTTCCAATAGGGGATCAATTTTTCTTCCCATTGCCATTTCAGCACATCTGTATACTCATTGGGCCATGGGGCGACAGGCCAGTTTGGATATTTTGCTCCTTCGTGATCACCAGCTGTACCAGAAAAGGTATTGACGACCGGAACGTTTAGTAAGGATGCAAGCTTGATTGTTTTTATCAGTGTTTCATCACTTTCTTTGGCGAACGCTTTATCTGGAGAGATTGGATTGCCGTGGCAGCTGAATGCACTGATCGTTAATCCTCTTGTTTGAACGGATTCCAGGTATTTTTGGCGCTTTTCTTCACTATCCAGCAGTTCATCGAGTGGACAGTGGATATTGCCTGGATACCCGCCTGTACCGATTTCAACTGTTTTTAATCCGGAATCCGCAACATAATCAAGCATATCCTCGAATGATTTTTGAGCAAATAGCACTGTAAAAATCCCTAATTTCACAAGCTCCACCTCACCTTTTCTTTAGTTTATGCTCATGACCTTCCCACTTGCCGAGCTTTGATAAATGGCTTCGATTATTTTTGAAACTTTCATGGCTTCTGATGGCTTTACCAATGGTTCCACCAACCCTAGGCAGCTGTCAATAAAGTTCTCTGCCTGCTGCAGGTCTGGTGTATCCTCCCCTGGCATCCATACTGCCTCACTATTTAATAGCATGCCGTGCTTAGCCTGATTCAAGACTAATGGGAACACATCAAGTCCTCCCTGCGTTCCTGATAAACTCAAAACAGTTGCTTCTTCACGGATATTCGCGGCCCATGATGTTTCGAATAATAAAGATGCTCCGTTGGCAAATTTGATATAAGCCGTGGCATGGTCATCCACTTCAAATACCGATGCATCGAAATTCCCCCATAGATTGACCTGATCGACACCCTTACTGACATAATTATATGTCGAACCTACGATTTCAATCGGTTCTGGGTCATCCATTAGCCATAAAGCCAAATCAAGCAAATGGCAGCCGTAGTCGATTACGCTTCCCCCGCCTTGCAATTCTTTGCTTGTAAATACACCCCAGCCAGGGACTTTGCGGCGTCTGATTGCCTGTACACGCGCTACATACGGCTCACCGATTTCACCGGCCTGAATCATTTTCTTTGCAGCCTGGGCTTCTTTCATGAAGCGGTAATGATAAGCAGTCGATAACACTTTACCCGATATGTTTGCAGCCTCGGTTATTGCCTTACATTCCTCAGTTGTAATGGCCATCGGCTTTTCGCATAACACATGTACACCCGCTTGCAGGGCAGCAATGGAAATCTCCGCATGAAACTTGTTTGGCGTTGCAATCGTAACAGCATCCACTTCAGCAAACATTTCTTCATAATTGGTGAAAACTTTCTCGATATGAAATTCACGTGCCACTTCTCGCGCCTTCATTTCATCTATATCCTGAATGGCGTATAAAACTACCTTATCTTGAAATTTTTGAAAAGCTGGGATATGCCTTTTTTGGGCAATTCCGCCAGCACCGATAATACCCATTTTTAATTTGTACATGATGACTATAAACCCCTTTATAAGCGGATGATTTTTCGGGATGCATTTGATTCCATCGCGCCAAGTATGACTTTTAATGATTTTAATCCTTCAACTCCAGAGACAAGAGGCTCCTCATTGTCCACCACACATTTTACAAAGTGGCTGATCACTTCGGAATCATGCTGTCCATCAGAGTCATTTGTCTGGATGCTTCCTAATTGGATGGTTTCTGTCTTTCCATTATCATGATGGATGATCAGTGAGTATTTCGGATCGTCTTCAAGGCGCAATACCGCTTTTTCCGCATAGATAACTGTCGCATTGTCCTCTTTTGCATAAGACCAGCTGGCGGTAAGAGTACCGATGATACCGCTCTCCGTCCGGAGGATACAGGCCGCACTGTCATCAACGTCTGTATTTTTCTTGGCAGTCGTTTCCACAAAGGCTCCCACTTCAACAAATTCCTCTCCAAGGATATACCTTAATAAATCAGCTTTATGGACGCCTAAGTCACCCATTGCACCAATGACTGCCTGATCCTTTTTAAAAAACCAGCTTTCCCGTCCGTCCACGCTCCAGGTCTCTGGCCCGGAATGTCCAAAGGCCGTCCGGAAGCTATAGACTTTTCCTAGCTCCCCACTCTCAATAAGCTGTTTCGCTTTTTGATGCGAAGGAACAAAACGCTGATTATGACCAATCATTAGTATTTTGCCGCTTTTCGCTGCTGCTTCATTCATTTTTTCAGCGTCATCTAAAGAAGTGGCCATTGGTTTTTCACAAAGGACATTCTTACCTGCTTCCAAGGCCGCAACTGTGATGCGTGCATGCAGGTAATTCGGTGTACATACACTGATCGCTTCAATCTCCTCATTCTTTAAAAGTTCTATATAATCAGTATATGCTTGGGCGCCATACCTTTGTGCTGCTGCATTCGCCCGGTCTGGAACAATATCACAAACGGCAATGATTTCTGTTTCCTGATGTGCATCATACTCCGGAAAATGCCTATTTTTTGCGATACTCCCGCATCCAATGACTCCTACCTTCACTTTGCCCATTTTGTTCTCTCCTTCACTTCAGCTCTTTGTTGATATGGATTCCAACGGTTCGGCTTTCCCATAGTTCGTTACCATTCCAAATTCCGGCTTGACCCACTCAACGGCATTCTTAATTACCCGTTGAATCTCTGGATTATGGTAAGTCGGATATGTTTCATGACCTGGACGAAAATAGAAAATCCTCCCTTTTCCCCGCTGGTACGTGCAACCGCTTCTGAAGATCTCCCCGCCTTCAAACCAACTGACAAATATTAATTGATCTGGTGCAGGAATATCAAAATGTTCCCCATACATCTCTTCCTTCTCAAGCTCTATATATTCCCCGATTCCATCAACGATCGGATGACTGGGATCGACAACCCAGAGCCTTTCCCTCTCATCCGCCACCCGCCATTTCAAATCGCAAGTCGTGCCCATTAACTGTTTGAAGATTTTTGAGAAATGACCGGAATGAAGGACGATGAGACCCATTCCCTCGAGTACCCGCTTCTGAACTCTCGTAACGATTTCATCCTGAACTTCATCATGTGCAACATGGCCCCACCATAGAAGTACATCTGTACGTTTCAGTGCTTCTTCGGTTAATCCATGTTCTTCTTCATCGAGAGTAGCCGTCCTCACTTCGACCTGCTCACTTTGTAAAAAGCCGGCAATTGCCCCATGGATTCCATCTGGATACACTTCGGCTACTTCAGGCTTTGTTTTCTCGTGACGAAACTCATTCCATACTAGGACTCTCATGAACAATCTCCTCCATATTAATTTGTCGGCAACTTGCTATTTTTAACTATCCCTCTTTATTCATAACGCAAACGTTTGCGTTAAACGTGATCAAACCTCAATCGATTATCAGAACATACTTATTAGCTTATAGAAAGTATGAATTTTCAAAAATAATAGTGATAATCTATATTGTAAATTTATGTTATCAAAAATCAAGCTTTAATTGGTAAAACATTTCTACATTTTTCATTTAATTTCCTTTTCAGCAATAAAATGCGACTCCCGCTTTATGATTTTGGTAGGTATCCTTATACTCTTTTCCATCATTTCAGGATTTGCAATGATATCGAACACGCATTTTGCCGCCTCATATCCTAACTGATACGTATGGATATCAACCGTTGTAAGCGGCGTACTTAAAAACTCTATGAATTCTGAATGATTAAAACAGACGACGCTAATTTGCTCCGGCACTTTCAAGTTCTTTTCAGCTAAAACTCCAAGCAAAAGAACTCCCAATAATAGATCCATAACCAAAAAAGCGGTTGGAGCCTTACTTAATTCCAGCAATTCATCAATCGCCTTTATGCCATCCGTTCGATTTAAAGGGATCAATTTGATATATTCCTGTGGTACATCCAATCCAGCCTGTTCCATCGCTTGTTGAAACCCTGTCAAGCGGGCTTGAATCACTTCAAACTCTGGACTGCCTCCTAAAAAGGCGATTCGCTCATGTCCAAGGCTGATTACAAATTCCGTTACTTCCCTGGCCGCTTGAACATTATCGTTATCAATGAATGTGATGCCGCTCATGTTCGTACTAGGCTTCCCTATCAAAACAAACGGAAACCCTTGCTTTATTAAATACGGCACCACTTTATCGTCCTTTTTAGAGTATAAAACAATCATACCATCCACTCTTCTGCCCTGAACCATTTTCACGACATCCTCAAAGATGGCATCTTCCGTCTCGCCGGTTGTCAGAGAAAGACTGTACCCCTCTTTATTGCAGAAATCCCCGATGCCTCGGATCACTTCTGGAAAAAAGGGATTATAAAGTGATTCCCTTGCGGAACTTTTCATGACGATTCCAATGGCTTTTGTCGACTTCGTGACTAAGTTGCGGGCATTTTCATTCATATGATAGCCCATTTCTTTTAATACCTTGCGTACCTTACGCTTTGTCTTTTCACTTATTGTCGGGCTGTTATGAATTACACGCGATACCGTTGATGGAGCGACATTCGCTTTTTTGGCAACGTCCTTTATTGTAACAGACATATTCATCACCACTCCCCGTTCACCGCATATGGTTTAATATTCCCTATATTTAAATAGTTATTTAACGGCTCCATCTGCAATTCCTTTGATAATTTGCCTTTGAGCAAAAAAGTACGCAATGATGACTGGAATGATGGATAAAGTAAGTCCAGCCAAGGCAAGATGCCATTGTTTCGTATATTGCCCGAAAAAGAAGAACAATTTAAGCGGAATGGTCTCCGATCCCTCGCCACCAATAACAAGGGATGGCAACAAATAGTCATTCCATATCCAAATGACATTTAAGATCCCAACTGTAATGGACATCGGTTTTAGTAATGGAAAGATGATATACCAAAATACTTGGAATCGGTTTGCACCATCAATTTTAGCTGCTTCATCAAGTGAGATGGGAATCCCTTTTAATGTACCATGGTATAGGAATATGGAAAGACTGCAGCCAAAACCTAAATACATGAAAATCAGTCCGGCCTTGTTCAACATCCCAAACTGTCCAAATTGGGCAACAAGCGGTATCATCACAGACTGAAACGGAATCAACATGGCTGCTACAAACACAAAGAAAAGCAAGGAACTTATTTTACTTTTGTTTCGGGAAAGTGCATATGCTGCCATCGCAGAAAAGATGATAATAATGACTACACTGACGCCCGATATCAATAAAGAATTGAATAAAGTCCGGAGGAAATCCAATTGCTCGAAAGCTTGAATGAAGTTTTCGAATGTCCAGGTTTCAGGCAGTCCCAGTGTATCGGCAAATATATCCCGCTTCATTTTAAAAGCATTGACAATCATTAAATAAAACGGAGTGAGCCATAATACGGCTAAAATGAATCCGATGAAACCAATCAGCCACAATTTCCATTTTTCCCTCATTACAGCTCAACCTCCCGTTTTTTATTGATATAAACTTGTGTCAATGAAACTACCGCCACGATTACGAAAAAGATTACGGCTTTTGCCTGTGCATATGCCATATCATTTTCCGTGAAAGCGGATTTTACAATGTTCATCGCGACCATTTCGGTTGAATTATAGGGAGCTCCATTCGTCAAAGAAAGATTTTGATCATAGATCTTGAACGAGTGTGACAGTGTCAAAAACAAACTGACGGTAAAAGCAGGTGCCACAAGCGGGAAGGTGATATGGCGAAAACGCTGGAAGCTGTTAGCCCCATCAATTTTTGCTGCTTCGATCAAGTCTTCAGGAACAGCCTGCAGATATGCAATATAAATGATCATGATATACCCGGCCATTTGCCATGACGTTAATATGATCAATCCCCAAAAACCTGTTTCTGTCGTTGATAACCATCCATTAAATGCCTCGATCCCAGTCAAGTCACCAATCGCACCGAAGACCTTAATGAAAATGAACTGCCAAATAAAACCGAGGATCAATCCGCCAATTAAATTGGGCATAAAGAAAACTGTCCGCAGTATGTTGCTTGATTTGATTTTCGATGTCACGATAAGAGCCAAACTTAATCCGATGACATTGATTACAACAATTGCCGCTATGGAAAATTTAATGGTGAACCAAAATGTATCCAGGAACCCTTTATCCGTAAACAAATTCATATAATTCTTAAGACCGATGAAAGCTGGCGTCCCTAGACCGTTCCAATTCGTAAAGGAATAATAAAATCCGTAGATGAGTGGCACGATCACCACCAAAATGAGTGCAGCAAGAACAGGTGTCAAAAACAGCCAATATGCGGCATCCCGATTTCTCAACGAAACCGACCTCCTTGAAATGATTTAATAGATAACGGATTTTAAAAAAATTATTTAAAAATCATCGATCATGACTAGGTTAGTAAATGATGAATACCATATTACGCAATTTCCCTTAGCTACTTTCTTGTAACAGGAACAACCAATCGACACACTTTTCATGCCGATTGGTCATTTGCCATTCCGAACAATTATTTGCTATGAATCTTCTCCCAATTTTCAATGTTCTGTTGGACAAGTTCATCCCACGTCAATTTACCAGTTACGTACTTTTGGACACTTGCACCAAGGGCATCATTCCAACCAACCGGATATCCATTAAACACCCACCCAATCGTGTTTCCATCTTGGGAGTATTTATAAATTTCTTTTGAAATTGGATCGGCTATTTTTTCTACATCATATCCTTCATAAGCAGGAATGAATTTAAAATCTTCCAAAACGGCTTTTTTCCCTTCTTCAGATGTATACATCCAGTCGAGGAACTTCTTCGCTTCTTCCTGTACCTTTTCATCCGATTTCTTGTTCACTGCCCAATAGTTCGGTACTCCGACTGGCATTCCTGCTTTGTCTCCATTAGGAATCGGAATGATACCAATGCCTTTTTCCGCTAATTCCGGGTCCATATCATACACTGTGTTATACACCCAGTTACCTTGCTGAATGATTGCAACCTTTTCAAGTGAGAACAGCTCTTCCACTTGTTGGGAGTAATCAAGACTTGTTGTCGGCTGGACGGAATATTTATTTTGGATATCGACCATTTGTTTAAACTTGTCACCATCCGTGAATTTAACAGTTGGAGACTTGCTTGCTTCTAACACATTCCCATCAAACTCCGGTGCTAAGAATACATTGGATAAATGGTTTCCTGTCACCCACTTCTCTTTAACCGGGTAAGCGAAAACTGCATCGATTTTCAATTTGTCTTTCTGTGAATCCATTTTCTTAACTGCCGCCTCTAGTGCTGTATAACTTGTAATTTCTTCAGGATTGATTCCGGCTTCCTTAAATATCCGTTTGTTATAAATAAAGCCGTATCCTTCCTGGTTAAATGGAAGTCCGAGAACTTGCCCGTCCTCTTCCACGCCATCCAAAGTGCCATCAAGTGCTGCTGCCGCTGCCTTCGTGTCCTTTAAATCTGATAATCTATCTTTATATTGTTTGACATCTACAGGTCCGCCAATGTTAAAAACCGCTGGCTCCTCACCTGAAGCAAACTTTGCCGTAATGGCTGATTTATAATCATTTCCACCGCCAACTGTCGATATCTCGATCTTCACATCTGGATTTTCTTTTTCATATTGTTTTACCAATGACTCGAATTGCGACTTGAATTCTACCTTGAATTGAAATATATCCAGAGTCACTTTATCCTTAGAGTCGCTGTTTCCACCAGTAGAAGAAGAGCATCCAGCCAAAATCACACTAAAAATTAATAAAACAGAAAAGATTCCTCCGTACCATTTTTTACGATTCATGCCTACCGACTCTCCCTTTTTTTCATAATATTCATGCAATTTTAAGAAAACGTTTGCATAAAAATAGTAAAATAAAAACCTTTCATTCTACGATTTGCATAGTCTATCGCACTTCTTTTACATCACCTCCTCACAAACCTCTTTGCAAACGTTTACATTTATGCGCTTTATATTACCACTAAATTACATACTTTACAATTAAATTGTAGTATATTGTAAAAAAAGGATATTCGAAACCTTCTCAATCTAATTATATGATTCAGAAACCATTGATTATTCCTTTTTCCGATTATAAAAACTAATTTATTGTACGGGCCACTTTCACCTCTGACATTAGTACTCAAAAAGGGAAACCCAACGGTCCCCCTCTTTTCACCTCAATACCATCTGCACATTGGATGAACCATATTCATCTTTTAGTTCATAATATTTATCGCTTGCTTGTCCAAATTCTTTAAACACACCACTAATGATCAATTCATTCGTTTCCTTATCAACTACACTGTACTTGATATTGCTTTTCCCAAACTTTCTGTCATCCACTTTTAAAAGGATCATCTTAGACACCTCCATATTTAATGGCTGCACTCCTCAGGGTGTGTGGTTTCTTACTTACATAATATAACAAATTATTTGGAATTTACAGATTTTTTTACATTGCAAAATAAAAAAGCCTATTAGGCCTTTTCATTTCGAACTAACCATATCAGCTTCCCGACAGATTGCTTCAGGACTTCGAGATATCCAGGAATCCTTCACCAAATACATCCCGAACGTCATGTATGGCTATAAAAGCATTGCTATCCGTTGACTGCACAATTCTCTTTAATTTGAGTACCTCTTGCTTACTTATAACGATATATAAAATATCCTTGGATGCTTTTGTATAGTATCCATGACCGCTAAAAACGGTTACCCCTCGGTCCATCAATACCGTCACTTGTTTTGCAATCTGGTCCGCTTCATTTGATATGATGGTAATCGCTTTTTTCGGGTTCAATCCCTCAATGATGAATTCCATCGTTTTTGTTCCAATATAAAGCATTAGGATAGTAAGCATCAGACCTTCTGCGCCAATGATGAAATAAGATGAGAACGCAACGATTAAATCGAAAAACAGAAGTCCATAACTTAAGCTCCATCCCAAATATTTATTCGTAATTCGGGCTAGGATCGTTGTACCGGCAGTAGTACCTCCAACTCGAATGATTATACCAATCCCTGCTCCGGCAAAAACCCCTCCAAATATCGCATTGATGACCATTTCATCGGAAGATATATTCCAACTTTCGGTTAAATGAAGGAAAAGCGAGTTGAATGCAACGGCGATGATGGTATAAATCGTTGTCATTTTCGACAGATATTTATAACCGACAATGAGCAGGAAAGCATTAATGATCAAACTTAACAGCCCTGGTGACCACTCAAAAAGATAAAATAAAATGATGGTTATCCCCGTGACTCCTCCCTCACCAAGTTCATTGGGAATAACGAAAAGATTTATTGCCAAAGCGAAAATAAAAGCTCCTATTAATATAAATAAAACATCTAAAGAAATCTTTTTCATATTTACTTACCTTCCTTTATTTAATGGTTAATGTGAAAGAAATAGGTTAATTTCACTGCTCTATAGTAACATGGAATTCCATTTAATCCTTTAAACATTTGAAGGTTTAACAAAAAGACTACCTTGGTAGTTAGATTATCTTCAATGAATAAGCTTAATACGTATAAAGGCACTAATTTTTTCTAAGCTCTTTTAGACATTAGCTTAACAAAGCTGCTGCCCATGGAAAACAGCAGCCATCATAATTCCCCTTATAACTTATTGTTATGGTCAAATGTTAGTTTACTCATACTGGCTCCACTACATGGTTCAAAGGACAAATTCTAATCAGAATGCTGATAATAGTTCTCCTCTTTCGCCCCTCGTTATCTCCCTGATCTATGGATAATTATTTTATTATCATGTTCCTTTTCAAAGCTTGACAGTTTTATAGAGTCATGATTAGAATGTTTTATATGTCAACCTAAACCGATTTAAGTTAACATATACCAAAAGGAGAATGGCCATGCACAGTGAAAAACAATTACCTGGTTGGGAAGAAAAAATAAAGAAAGAACTGGCTTATTTAGAAGAGATATCGCAAAAACGTGAACTCGTCACAACGGTATTTGCCGAGAAGCCATGGCTTGTTATCAACGGTCATAGGATGCTAAACCTTGCTTCCAATAACTATTTAGGATATGCAGGAGATGAACGGTTGAAAAAGGCTATGGTTGATGCAGTACATACATATGGTGCAGGAGCAACGGCTTCACGTTTAATCATTGGCAATCATCCTCTTTATGAGCAAGCAGAACAAGCTCTTGCCAATTGGAAGAAAGCAGAAGCAGGTCTCATTATCAACAGTGGATATAACGCAAACCTAGGAATTATCTCCACCCTGCTGTCTCGTAACGATTTTATTTATAGCGATAAATTGAATCATGCAAGCATTGTCGATGGAGCTCTTTTGAGCCGTGCAAAGCATATACGCTATCGTCATAATGATTTAGATCATTTAGAAGCATTATTGAAAAAATCAGCGATTGAAGCACGTAAATTAATCGTGACGGATACGGTCTTCAGCATGGACGGTGACTTTGCTTACCTTGAAGACCTTGTCCGGTTAAAAGAACGTTATAACGCAATGTTAATGACTGATGAAGCACACGGAAGCGGTATCTACGGTAAAAACGGTGAAGGCTATGCCGGTCATCTCCATCTTCAAAATAAAATAGATATCCAAATGGGAACATTCAGTAAAGCGCTCGGTTCATTCGGGGCCTATGTTGTCGGAAAAAAATGGCTTATCGACTATTTAAAAAATCGCATGCGCGGATTCATATATTCAACTGCACTTCCCCCTGCCATACTCGGTGCTATAAAAACAGCGATTGAGCTTGTACAAGAAGAGCCAGAACGCCGCTCACTGCTCCAAGCACATTCAGAACACTTTCGAGAAGAACTCACATATTATGGGTTTAATATTTGTGGAAGTCGATCACAAATTGTTCCTATCGTCATCGGGGAAAACGAAAAAGCGATGGAATTTGCCACACGTTTGCAGAAAGAAGGAATTGCAGCTATTGCTGTCAGACCGCCGACCGTTCCTGAAAATGAAGCGAGAATCCGTTTTACCGTGACAGCTCTCCACGATAAAGAAGATCTTGATTGGGCAGTTAAAAAGGTTTCGATTATTGGGAAAGAAATGGGTGTTATTGAATGAAAAAGCCGAATTTAATCATGCTTCCTGGCTGGGGAATGGAAGAAGGAGCATTTCAACCGTTAATCAAGCCGCTGTCTGAAGCATTTAACCTTTCATTTTTAGAATGGAGAGATATGAAAGCATTAAATGACTTTGAAGAAAGAGTCATAGACATAATCACTTCCATCGATGGTCCTTCTTTTTTACTTGGCTGGTCATTAGGATCACTAGTATCACTTGAACTTGCAAGTTCGTATCGAGAAAAAATAAAAGGTTTTATCCTTTTTGGCGCTACAAGTCGGTTTACCACGGATGAAAACTATTCATTTGGCTGGAATCCACTTATTGTCGAGCGGATGAAGAAACAACTACAGCGTAATAAAGAGAAGACTTTGACTTCTTTTTATGAAGCAATGTTTTCCGAAGCTGAAAAAGAAGAAGGTTTTTATCATCAATTCAACAAAACAATTCAACACAAGTTTCATGGAGATGATGTGTTTTCGCTTCTTAAGGGTTTGGATTATTTACTTCAGAAAGATGCTAGGGCAAGACTCGACCGGATTGAAGCACCCGTTATATTGCTTCACGGGAGGGAAGACAAAATTTGTCCACTCGAAGCCTCATCTTTCATTAAAGAAAATCTGGGTGGGAAAGCCAAGGTTCATATTATCGAAGGCGCTGGTCATATTCCATTTTTCACAAAACCACTGGAATGTATGGAGCATATAAATACATTTATTCAAAAGGAGTACATTCATGATAGATAAACGATTGTTAAGTAAGCGGTTCAGTGAACACGCGAAAACATATGATGCGTATGCCAATGTTCAAAAAAACATGGCAAAACAATTAGTGGATTTGCTTCCTCAAAAAAACACCAATCATAGAATCAATATTCTTGAAATTGGCTGCGGCACTGGATACTTAACCAGGTTACTCGTCAAAACATTTCCTAATGCGGTTATTACGGCTGTTGATTTAGCACCAGGAATGGTTGAAGTGGCGAAAGGACTGACAAAGGAAGATCGTGTTACTGTTTTATGTGCTGACATCGAAGAAATGGAACTCCATGGAAACTACGACTTGATTATTTCCAATGCAACGTTTCAATGGCTGAATAACCTTCCTGCAACACTTGAAAAATTGTTTACGCAATTAACGCCTGAAGGAAGCCTGATATTTTCGACGTTCGGTATTAAAACCTTTCAAGAGCTTCATATGTCCTATGAACATGCGAAAGAAAAGCTTCAACTTATCATTGGTAGTTCACCAGGCCAAATGTTTTACACACTAGAAGAATTATCCCAAGTTTGTGAAGAAGCAATCCCCAATTCATCAGCATTTCCAATCGAGATGACAAAAATGGAAGCGCTTGAACTAGAGTACTTTCAGACAGTACGTGAATTTTTCACTTCAATCAAAAAGATTGGTGCTGCTAACAGCAACAAAGAAAACTACTGCCAGCGCCCTTCCTTTTTTCGGGAGTTAATCAATATATACGACAGAGAATACCGAGATGAATCAGGTGTGAAAGCAACCTATCACTGTTTGTTCTTTAAAATAAAAAAACATAATTAATCCGAAGAGAACGGTCGGGGGTACCAGCATTGTATCCTTTTCTTATAGTCGCATATAAAAATATGGCTTTGCCTTTTGCTTACATAATTGCAGCCCATTCCTATAAAATTATTTATAACGGTTCCATCTAGTATTTCAGAGAGTTCAGGCCGCCGCCTCTCCTAATTCCTTTGGAGATGCGGCGGTTCAACTCAAGGGCGTGTGTTTTAAGTATAACTCATCCAAATACCTTGCCATCTGTAATATTGACCACTCGATCACATAAATCTAACATTCTTTCATCGTGCGTTACCATGATGGCCGCTTTATTTCTTGACTTCACCTCTAGTGCAAGCATTTCAACAACATCCCTGCCTCTTTTGGAATCAAGACTTGCCGTTGGTTCATCCGCTAAAATGATTTCAGGATCATTCATCAGCGAACGGGCGATGGCTACACGCTGCCGCTCTCCGCCCGACATTGCTTCTGGCAAGTGATCTGCCCGATGTCCAAGTCCAAGGTGGCTAAGCAATTCGTCCGCTTTTTTCACAGCTTTTTTATTCCGTTTGCCAATCAGTTCAGCAATAAGCAGAAGCTGATCCCGTACGGTTAGATATGGCACCAGGTTCGACGACTGGAATACAAATCCGATTTTTTCAAGGCGCACTCGAGTCAATTCCTTTGGGGATAGTGATGTAATATCCTCACCATTCAGAAGTAAGCGACCTTTACTCGGGGAAAGTAACGCACCTGCTATGGAAAGAAAAGTACTTTTTCCTGAGCCTGATGGACCCACGATGGCGACGAATTCCCCCGCTCCCACATTCAGGGAAATATGATCAAGAGCTGTCACCTTATTCTCGCCTTCTCCATAAACCTTACTGACATTTTCAAATATTAACTTATCACCCATCATGATACCCTCCCTATTGCTTCGATCGCATCTATCTTCGCTACTCGGTATAGTGATAACAGCGAACCCAATACTGATACAACCAAAAGTAACACGGAATATTTAATGACCAAATCGGTACTCAATTCAAATGGCATTCCTTCTGGCATGATTAAAGTGACGCCATATGTCAGTGCAACACTAATGGCAATGCAGGCCACGGCAAGCAGCATGACCTGACCAACGATACTTTTTGCCAGATAACCCGTATTGGCACCGAGTGCTTTAAGAACTCCGAATTGATTGGTTTTTTGCAATGTAATCACATAAAAGAATACAGCCAGCACGAATGCTGCTATGACAAACAAGAAAGCGATCATCATCGTCAATGTACCCTGTTCCTCTTTAAACCCTGGTATACTCTGAAGTGATTCATCTTTTGAAATGAGTGTTACATCTTCAGGCAATGATTCACGTACATTTTCCTCTGCCTTTGATTCCATTTGCACTGCTATCGTGCTGATTGAATCTTTCCCTTGGTTTTTCAATGCAGGATTAATCTCCTGCCATTCCTTAACATTCATGTAAACAACCGGCGAATGGCTGTAAGACTGCATTTCAGTAAAACCAACAATGGTGAAGACCTTACCTGATAGGTCATCTTTTAATGAATCACCTAATTTATAGCCAACCTCTTTTAAAGAACGATCAGCAACAACTTCACCTTGTTTCTTATTATCATAGTTCCTTCCTTCAATGACCTTCGGTGCTAAAATACCATTGGCATTGGTCGCAAAAATCGTGACATCCGTTTTTTCCGTTGAGCCGATTTTATTCAATGTGGTCATCATTTGCCCAAGTCCTTCGGCTGCTTTAACATCCGATGAATCACGGATTTCATCCAGCTTTTCCATGGATATGATCGATCGGTTCAATTTATTTTTAGAGTCATGCTCCATAACGAAATAGTCGGCATTCATGTTTTGTATAGATGAAGCGTTATCTGAAGATAGTCCATTAGCTAATCCTGAAATAATAAAGACAAGCAAAGCGACCAAAATCATGATTAATCCAATAAGCAGATAACGTAACTTTGAATGTTTTAGTTCACGTATTGCTAAAAACATTATTTCATCTCCCATTCCTTTTGTTACCGATTGAGATGAACTAATGTCATAATGTGCTTGACGTTCAATCGGTATAAATTGATTGTAATCAATCAATATGAATGGAAGATGAACGAATGATTACATAAGGGGCAACCGGATATAAAAAGTGGTCCCTTTGCCAAGTTCGCTTTGAACCTCAATTGTTCCTCCATGAAGTTCCACCGTCTTTTTCGTTATAGAAAGTCCTAGGCCACTACCTGTTTCACTCCGGTTTCGAACTTTGTCGACTTTATAAAAGCGGTCCAGGATATAAGGGAGGTCTTCTTCTGGAATTCCCATCCCCGTATCCGCGATCATCACTTCTACAAGACTGCCTATATTTTTTATCCGAATATCGATCGAACTGCCGCTTTCGGAGTATTTAATACTGTTGGTTATCAAATTGGTCCATACTTGGTTTAATAGTTTCTCATCAGCAGAAATGATGGTTGATGGTAAATCCATTTCAATCACCATATCTTTTTCCCGCCAATTCCATTCCAACATAAACATCACTTGCCTTATTTGTTGTGCTAAATCAAAACTAGACCGTTGCAGCGGGTCATCCTCTTTATCCAAGGAAGCAAGCATTAGCAGCTGTTTGCTTAACAACGACATGCGCCTACTTTCTTTTTCGATAATGGACAAGTATTCATCTCTTTGTTCCTTTGTTAACTCCTCCGATTGGAGGGTTTGGGAAAAACCTTGGATCGATGTGAGCGGAGATTGAATTTCATGGGATACATTCGATACGAACTCCTGTCTCATTTCATCCAACCGTTGGATACTATGGGTCATTTTCGAGAAATGCTGTGCCAAATCCCCGATCTCATCGCTTCGGGTGACATTCAATTCACTACTATAATCCCCATCAGCGATTCTTTTTGTAGCTTCCGTTAATTTCGTAATCGGCTTAACAATGAAACGCGTGTTAATGATCACGAATAAAAAACTGAGAAGGAGCGTGAGTACAAGCAAAACTGCAAGGAAAAAGCGGAATTCTCCAAACTGCAGCTCTATATTCGGCCTTACAAACAATGCATGCTTTTCGCCATTCACGTTCATGGGAACCCCAATGCTATTAATCAATACATCTTCAAAAAATCCGGTAATAAATAACCCATTATTATAATTGGCGATCCCTTGATAGGTCTCACCGTTTAAAACTCCAGAAATCGTGTCTGGATCCAAAGCCGTTTCCCGAAACGGCTCACCATATAAAGTACCTTCACCCTGCTCATTAAATAGATACATTTGATAGTGCAATCCCGCAATATGATTTAAATAGTCATCAATATCCTGATCTGGATTTTCCTCATATAAGGAGACGATCTCACTTGCCACTTTACTTATCTTCTCACCATTGTAAGGTTTTTGAACTTTATGATAATAGACATTGGAAATTAAAAAAGCGATGACACTGGCAAGAACCATGATCAAAATGGTTTGAATAACTATCCTGAAATAGAGTGTTTTCACTTCTTGTTGACCTCCAGTTTATAACCTAAGCCACGGACAGTCTTTATAACAAAATCATCGGTCCGCCCGGAAAAACGTTCCCTTAACCGTTTAATATGGACATCAACAGTCCGATCATCCCCTTCAAAATCAGCACCCCACACCAATTCAATAAGCTGCTCACGTGTAAAGACCTGATCAGGAAAACTCCCCAGCTGAGCCAGCAGCTCAAATTCCTTAAGCGGCAGGAGCAGCGTATTCCCCATTATTCGAACCTCATAACTTTTACGGTCAATCACCGTTTGATTCAGTAAGATGGATTCAGAATTCACCATACGGTACCTCCGCAATAGAGCTTTTATCCGAAATAGAAGTTCCCGTGGCTCAAATGGTTTTACGAGGTAATCATCAGTACCCGCAAAGTACCCCTTTTCCTTATCGATAAGTTGATCTTTAGCTGTCAATAAAATGACCGGCAGATCATATTGATCCCGGATTTCCTTACAAAGATCCAGTCCGTTTTTAAACGGCATCATAATATCAACAACCGTCAGATGGACCCGTTCCTTCTCCAGTATCAAGGAAGCTTCATTCCCGTCCTTCGCTTCGAATACCATGTACCCTTCCTTTTCCAAGTGAAATTTAAGCAACTCCCGAATATGCCGATCATCATCCGCAATTAATATATGTATCAAAGAAACCACATCTCCACTTCTTCTATAGCCCTACCTAAACATACAATAGCAATAATTAAACCTGTAAAACAACAAATACTAATTCCAGTTCCTTATAAATTAGTTTGCCACTAATAGGCAAAAAGAAAAGATAAACAAAAAGGCAGCCAAGGTATTCATAAACACCTTGGCTGCCTTTTCCTTATGGTTACTTTTTATACACGTGATATCATCAATAGACATAGATAACAGGTACAACCCATTAATCAAAGCCCCACTTAAAGCAGGGCTTCAATTAACTATGGTTTTAATTGCTGATCACTAAGCCAGCCATCAATATGATCTAAATTAAAAATCAGTAAATTATTGATGGGTCTGAGATGGGGTATCTTTTTATTTAATATTAGATCATTGATTTCCTCTTCGGTAATTGGATAATTTACCGACTCAAGGTAAATTATTAAACTTTTTATACCAAAGGCTTTTCTCATTTAATCACCTCCCACCAAATTCTCCTTATTCAAAATAAAGAAAACTTAGTGCTAGATATTAAATGAAAGTCCGCTTAATACTTTATACCCACTTTTCGAATAAATACTCCTCAATAAATGGTTTACATGGAAACGGTTTATGTAATAGTGGCAAAAATAGCCCCTTAACCTTAAAGGTGTATTAAATGAGGAAATTAATCTAATGAATAGGGTTTCCTCTCCTCGATTATCTCCACTTCATCCCATTCTACAGATTTGGAGTACATAAATTTATCTGTTCGTTCAAACCCATCTGTTTAGCAAGTTCAGTGTTTGTTTCCAACAATACTTTTCCGGCTTTTCTTTCTTCTGATGCTGGAAACAGCTCTCCCTCATATATAGCATAGGGATTAATAGAATATAATTCTTTAACTTCATTTACACCTACTATTTTCGTGTAAATATTATTTCTGTAATAAGTTGTCCATATCATTTTTATCATTGCTAATTAATTCAATAGCTTCCACTGTATCAGATTCAATGAATCTATACTCTTTCCCATTATTTAATTTCCTTCATCCAAAAACAAACTGCTTCCTTCCTTTAACATAGCCTTTTAAAATCATTTTTGATTATAAATAGGAATTTATTTAAGGACATAAAAAAACCCCTATAAAGGACTTTTATTATGTCCATTATAAGGGGGTTATTTCATTTTTCTTCGAGGTTTTTTATGAATGATTTACATATCAGCCCCATACTCTTCTTTAATTGCTTTATCTGCACAAAAACTATGGAATTGATTGATTAATTCATCAACGTCTTCTTTTCTGGTAATTTTTTCAACCCATTCTTTAGGAATGTCGTCCATTTTATAGTACATACCTGCCATTGTTCCTGTAATGGCACCAACTGTATCCGTATCATCCCCTAGATTCACTGCTTTTAAAACGGCATCGCTAAATGAATCTGAATTTCCTAAGCACCAAATAGCTGCTTCTAACGTATGAACGACATAACCATCTGACAGAATTTCTTCTTGTGGTAATGAAAAGAAATCTTCCTCAAAAATTCTTGAATAGGATTGCAGCTCTTTTTGGTATAAATGATCTTGATCAAAATTCTCATCAAAAAGTTCTTTTATTTCCCTTTTTGAAACTTCTGGAGAATTATTATAATAAAGTCTAAGTAAAAACTCGACATAAATAATGGAACCTACCACAGAACGCGGATGTGCATGGGTAACTTCCGTATATTTTTTAATGGTTTGGATTTTTTCAATGAAATTAAAGTTATTAAAAAGGATAAATGCCACTGGAGCGATCCTCATCAACGCCCCATTCCCATTATCAAACATTGCATTTCCGCCACATTCTGGCGCTGGCGTTCCATGTTTAAACTTGGTTATGGCTTCACTAGTAGTTCTGCCAATATCGAACATTTCATGATGTGGTGTCCAATAACCAGATTCCATATACTGAACGAATTTTTGCATTAGCTCCGCTGAATCGCTTTTTTCAATTATGTTTTCAATTAAACATAAAGTTAACGAAGTATCATCCGACCAAGTGCCTGGCGGCTGATTATAGGTTCCATATCCCGTTATATCATTAATAGTAAAAGTCCCTCTTTTTTTAAATTCAACTGGGACACCGAGCATGTCTCCAATAATACCGCCATACAAACTTGGTAACATTCTTGTTTTTAGATTAAATCTCAAAAAATTTTTACTATCGTCTTCCCATCTGTCTACCATTCTTCTGCCTGTCATTCGTTCCACCTACTTTTTAATTAAGTCTAGTATAAGATGCAATTTACCATTTGCATCTTCATTCGCCTCTTTTATGAACAACTCTTGACCTGCATTGAGAAGTAATTCGGCCTCATCAGGGACGTTACTAATATCGCCGACATAGGCAGCTTTTGCTCCTTGGGGTATATTAATTGTCCATAAAACTTCTTTATAATCAAAGGAAGATTCTTTTACAATCGCAGTACTAATAAATCCTTCATCTTTAATAGTCTTGCCTATTAAAGATTCAACATCTATATTCCCATATTTATTTATGCTAAAAATACCTTCAAATGGTCTAAAGTCAGTTCCTCTATATACCTGCATATTATGTGGAACGGTTGCTTTATTAAGTCCACTTTTAATATCATCAATAACCTGCATATCTATGCCATGTAAAGAATCATCGATTCCTCTTAGAAAATTATTAATATATTGATAGTCAATTCCAGTATATTTAATAATAGCCTTTCTTTCACTTTCATTTAAGGATTTCAACCAATTGGTATAGTTTTTATTACCCCATTCATGAGCTTCTGTTATATTACTAATTTTAGGGTTTGCTTCACTGGCACCACCTCTAACACTAAATTTCTGCACGAAATCCTTCACTTTTACTGAATCAGCTTCTAATCCAACCATATTATGCCCAGCAGGTTGAAGGGATGGTTTTAGAACGGGCATTTTGATTTCACCAATAGCCCGGCCAGCCGCTTTCCCATGGGATACGACAATATCCTTAAAGGTTTTTGTTTCATTAGCAATAAAACGGCCGGTTGTTTTTGCAACATTACCGGTGGCTTTGCCCACCTTTATCACATTTTCATATGTGGCATTGCCCATACCGTTAATGATGGCTTGAACCTTCTGAACCTGCTTTTGCGCAAATTCCTTGCTGTAAGGGATGAACTTTGTACCACTTGCTATTTTATCAGCAACCTTGGCCGCACCTGCCACTCCGCCGATTCCAAGAGCCATCAACAGCCCATTCTGGCGCTGTTCCTCAGTCAGTTGGTTGCCGAACATGTCTTTGCCGGTGACCGCTTCTCCTAGTCCGTTGGCTGCAAGGAGGCCGTATATCCCGTATTCGGTTTTCTGGAGGAGGCTAAAGCCTTTTGTCGTTTTATAGGCGTCGAGCGCGTGGTTCGCTGCGTTGAGCCCTTTGGCCGTTTTGTAGATGGCGCTTCCGCCTTTGATGGCCCGGCCGGCCCAGCCGACGACAGGGATGAATCCAGCGGCGGCCATGGCGCCGGCGGCGATTCTTTCGGCTTCGGACAGCTTGCGGCCCGTTACTGGATCGACTCCGGTTGATGCCCTGATTGAATCATAATATCCCGTGAATTCCCCTGTAAAGGTTTTTGTCGTATCCCAGGCCTTTTCATACCATGGGCGGTTTTCGAGCTCTTCCATTTCGCGTTCGATTTCCTTGGCTTCGGCTTGTTGCTTTTTGAAGGTCTGATAGTCTTTCATCTGACCGGCTACTTCATCCTTCACTTGATAGACTTCACTATTTTTAAATGCCTTTTGGTTGAAAGTCATCGGCGAAACGTTGCCGTCCTGTTTGGTGGCATCAAGCAAGGCGCGGAAAAGGCCAACGGCCACGTTTTCCTGGCCGACGGACACATCATATTCCTCGACCAATTGCCTGTCGACATTCTCGACCTTCGTCACGGTGTCATCCAGCCTCTGTCCGGCAAGCGTGATCTTTTCATTAAAGTCTTTTTGGTCGAACATATCAAGAGGCAGGATATCGTCAATGGTATCGAGGATCTTTTGAAGATCGTTCGCTTGTTCATCGACAAGCGACTTCGCTTGGTTGATGCCGTTCGAGACTTCCCCATCTAAAAAGGGAACCTCGACCACCGTATTTCCGGAGAGGTCCGCCTCTTCCAGACTGGCCGGAATGCCTTCCAAAAAACTGATCTGGGTAGTGAATAGTTCCATCCAGGCGTCCGCCACCTCGATTTGCGCTTCATAGAAGCTTTTGATGGCGGCGGCACCAGCTCCTTGAAACTCGTTATCCAGGCCGACGATCCCCTGAAATTCCTTTTTCAAGGCTGCGACTTCCTTCTTTAGTTCTTCATATTGCTTGGCACGCGACTTTGTTGCGGCCGTCAATGTCTTGGCTTCATATATTTTCATCGCGTAGGATACCCATGTGAAGATGTATGGGCGATGGCTTCATCCTGTTCTTTTAATAAGTCAATGTTGGCACGGGTATCTTCCACATTTTTCTGGACGATTTTGATATATTGCTCAAAGACCTTCTCCAGGTTCGTTTCCCGGTCGATCCATTTCGAGGTGAATTCCAATTTATTGTTGCCAAGCTCGCCTGCCGGCAAATTTCCAAGCTTGACTGTACCAAGTGCCGTCTTCACCTGATCGACTTGCTTCGTTACGGCAGGATGATTCAGTTTGATTGTCGTCATTAAAACAACCACCCTTTTAAATATGATATTTTTCTTTCCAATTGATCTATGACGGCTTCCCCTTTACCTAAAAGAACATCCGCTTCATGGGCTATGGTGCCTGCTGCACTTAGAGCCTTTTTCTCTATATTCAGAAACGTGATCTTTCCCTCGATTTTCTCTTGATAGTCGTCATAATCATCATGAATGATTGTTGACATTTCCTTGTATGCATCACTGCGGGCATCTTGGAAGTCTTCTGCACGGTTTCCCGTCCAGCTTTTTGCTAAGTCCGGATTTTTAATTTTAACGATTTCCCCGAGACAGGAATTCTGTTCTTCTTTGATTTGTCTTTTTGCCTGCTCCAAACGATTGATTTTTTCATTCACATCGGACATTT
This sequence comes from Peribacillus sp. NPDC006672, assembly GCF_050274955.1. Classification (NCBI taxonomy): domain Bacteria; kingdom Bacillati; phylum Bacillota; class Bacilli; order Caryophanales; family Bacillaceae; genus Peribacillus; species Peribacillus sp. NPDC006672. The sequence goes on along the minus strand of NZ_JBNNOR010000027.1, from coordinate 11,029 downwards.
TACTGGAGAGGGCAGAGTGAATTTCACTCAATGAATTTGCATACATCTAAAAAACCACCTCAAACAACTATTCTCATTTGGCAGACTGTCATTTTTTTCATATTTCTCATTATAAGGATTATAGTCTTACAGTTAAATAGGGATAAATAAGCTATTTATGCTAGAGGTTTAGGAAATCCTTCCCATACACACCAATTCCAGATTAGACTTTTCACCCCTGTATTTCCATTTATGAACATAAAAAGAGAGTGCAGGCTGCACCCTCTAATTTTCATACTCATTTTACTGCATTATCTGATTTCCTTTTCGTCCAATAAATGCGGAGCTTTCACCTTTTTCCCTTTTTTATGATTTGGATCAGGTTTTTTAGCTTCGATTTTAGCTTGGTCATAGACAGCGGTTCCGACAATCCCAGCAACATCTTGAAGCTTTTCTTTTGAGATTTTATCAATGGAATCATCAGGAGTATGATACCAAGGTTCTGATGGACTGTGGATGAATAAAGCAGCGGGGATCCCAGCCTCAGCGAAAGATACATGGTCACTTCGTCCGCCTTGTCCATATGGAGTAGGCTCACCATTCAGCCTTGTACTTGATGCCTGAGCCAGCTCGGTCACAAGATTCAATTCTCCATCATTAGTCAAAATGACCAAATCTCCAGCGTCCTTGCTTCCCACCATATCAAGGTTGAAGTTTGCAATCGTCCGCTTGATCTCATCATCAGAGAGGTTCTCCACATAATTCTGTGAACCAAGCAATCCATTTTCCTCGGCCCCAAAGGTGACGAAGCGAATTTCCGTATCTGTAGGAAGATTCTTCAGTACACGTGCAAGTTCAAGTGTGACGGACGTGCCTGATGCATCATCATTCGCTCCAGGTGCCCCAGCGACGGAATCATGATGTCCAGTGATATAAATGATATCGCTCTTCTTAGCTTTAATGGTCTTGGTTGCTTTTTTTGTTGCCACCACGTTATGAGAGGTTTTCTCTCCGGTATAAGCTCCTTCAATCTTAAATGATGCTGTCAGTTTAACTCCAGCATTCAATTTTTCAAGCAGGGCTTCTCCATCCTTTTTCGTTATCGTGACAGATGGAATATACTTATCATTAGCCCCTCCAAGGGTTCCATTTAATTCCCCATCTGTATTATTGAATAGGATGACACCTGCTGCCCCTTTTTCTGCTGCATTTAATACTTTCTCTGCAAAAGTGATGCTGCCTCTTTGAATAAGGGCAATCTTCCCAGTAACACCCGCTTTTTCAAGCTCTTCCTTCGTTCCTAAACCGGCGTATACCATTTCACCGGATAGATCACCATTTACTGAATAGGTTAAATGGTTCGCTTGGATTTCCCCATCAAATCCGTCAACGGACAACTCGACCAGATTTGGGTCTGTATAGGATAAAAAATTGAACTCTTCAATATCGGCTTTATAGCCATAAGATTCGAACTGCTTTTTGATGAACTGGACGGCCTTATACTCAGATTCTGTACCGGCTACTCGAGGTGTTTGTGAGAGGTATTCAATATTCTTGTAGATTTTGTCGACATCGATCCTTTTAACGATTTGCTTGTCTGTGGACGGCGCATGATGTACTGGAGAAGAATTCGGTGTTGCTAAAGCAGTAGTAGTGGTCCCGGCTGCTCCGATTGTTAAGGCTGCGACTAATGATAAGGATAGAAATTGTTTTTTCATAGATTGCCTCCCAGTTTAATAGATTCACTCCATTATTTTACAATATACAGAAAATTCTAACTAGGTAGGTTTATCCCTATTAATCCATGCCTAAAGTACCGAATTTACAAATCAAAGAAATTAGCAGGGGATTTGACCCGCGCCAAAAGCTTTATTTTATTTAATAATTTGTCACATTATATAAAAATTCCTGGGATTCAAACAGGATTTTCGCCTTTCTTCGGGAAAATAGTACAAAGAGAAAATAACTTTAATCAGGGAAGAAGGCGCGAAGATGTCGATAACTAAATTTGTGATGCCGGAAGTTATTTTTGGAAAAGGTTCGATTGAACAAGCTGGCGAGGCCTGCTTGCGGTTGGGTGCCAAAAAGGCGCTGATAATCAGCGACTCCGGTGTTGCCAATGCTGGCTGGTTAGATAAAGTCATTGAATCCTGCCAAGATGTGGGTCTTGCTTTTGCTACTTTCATTGAACTGACGACCAACCCGAAAGACACGGAGATCGAAGCCGGCTGTTTGGCATTTACTGACCAAGAATGCGATGCCATCATTGGTTTGGGAGGAGGCAGTGCTTTGGATGTCGCCAAAGGGGTAGCCCTTTTAGCTACGAATGGTGGCATCATCAGTGATTATGAAGGTGTTGATAAAGTCCACTCTCCCCTCCCACCCATGGTGATGATTATGACTACGGCTGGATCAGGATCAGAGGTCTCTCAGTTTTCGGTGATCGTCGATTCATTCCGCGAGAAAAAAATGACGATCATTTCAAAATCACTCGTCCCCGATATTGCAATAGTTGATCCTGGTACCTTAACCACCTTGGGACCGGATTTGACCGCGGCTACTGGAATGGACGTTTTAACCCACGCCATTGAATCCTACGTTTCAATCGCTGCGACACCGTTGACCGATGTACAAGCTAAAAACGCGTTGTCCATCGTTTCCCGGCACTTACGCCCCTCTGTAGCATCCAGGCATAATGAGGAAGCAAAAAAAGCGATGGCGATGGCGAGCCTGCAAGCTGGACTAGCCTTTTCCAATGCCATTTTGGGAGCGGCCCATGCCATTTCACATGCAATTGGCGGAAAATACCTTCTTCCGCATGGTGAAATCAATGCGATACTGCTTCCCCATGTCATGGATTTCAATCGAATTGCCTCACCAACGCGATTCAGCGAGATGGCTGACATCATGGGCATCGATACACGGGCATTGACCGAGCAGCAAGCAGGAATGGAAGCCGTTCACTTCGTAAGGGAATTATCCCAGGATATAGGGGCTCCCAGGAGTTTAAGTGATGTCGGCATTACGAAAGAAATGATAGATCCCATAGGGATGACCGCTCTTGAGGATGCCTGCATGGTCACAAATCCTCGTGATATGTCATTAGAACAGATTAATCAGCTGCTTCTTACAGCCCTTTAAGAGGTGAAAGGCATGAACAAACTTGAATTGATAGATTTAATGACAGGTGTGAAATCTTCAAAAAAAACGTATTACACGGAACTTAAGAAAACCGTGGATCAGTTGAAGAAGAAAAATATGCAGCTTGAAATTATGAATGACATCACTAAAAATATGAATATTGAAATCGACATCCAGGAGATTCTCCGAAATGTCATTGCCAAACTCAAGCAGCTCATTATATTCGATGACAGTCATTTTGTCATATTGTATGAAGAAGAGCCTGCCCTGCTTCATATCTGCCCCAATGGTCACTGCGAACTTGAAATGGATTCCAATAACCTGTTACACCCTTTTCAGGATTTCTCGTCCGTCTTGAAAGACAAGCAGCCCATTCAGGTGGAAGTTACACGGTTACCGGACTTCCCAGAAAAAGAACGTCTAATATCCCTTGAAATTGAAACACTTCTATTAGTTCCTTTGTACGGAAAAAGTAAAAAAATCGGAATTTGGACTTTTGGCAGGAAGAAAAAGAAAACATGGCATAAAGATGAACTGGATTTTCTTGAGCAACTATCCAATCAGCTTGCACTGACTTTGGAGAATGCCCAGCTTTATAAGGAAGTTCTTCATTCCAAACAGGAGTGGGAAGATACGTTCAAGGCAGTTGAAGATATGATCATCGTCTTTGACCACAAAGGATCTGTCTATCAATCCAATGATTCTGCCCGGGACTTTCCCGACCTGGTTCCTTTAATTGAAGAATCCCAATCTCTGATTCAAGATACCTTTTCATTTAATAAGCCAGGATTTCAGGAAATTCTCCTTCAGAATGATACCATCTTGGAAATGCATGCCTACCCGATTCAGAATAAGGAGCATCAAGTATATGGGGTCATTGCTTATTATAAAAATGTCACTGAAAGAAGACAGATGGAAGTCCAGCTATTACATGCCGGTAAACTTGGGGCGATTGGTGAAATGGCAGCAGGGATTGCCCATGAATTGAATAGCCCATTAACGGCCATTCTTGGTAACTCACAGATTTTATTACGGAAAACCCCACAGGACAATCTGGACTATATGCTATTGAATGATATTAAGATTTGCGGTGACCGATGCAGGCAAATAGTGAAAAGTCTGCTTACCTTTTCAAGGCAGGATGAGTATAGATTCCACTATTACTCTGTTAACGAAGCCATTCACCAGGTTCTGAACCTTTTGAAGTTTCAACTTGGGAAGAAGCAAATTTCCCTCCATCTTTCCCTTCAGGAAGACCTTCCGTTCATAAAGGGCAGCCAGCCGCAGATAGAACAGATCATCATCAACTTGCTATTGAATGCCAAGGACGCATTGGATGAGTCCGCTCTAAAGGAAAAATCGATTGCAATCACTACCTATTCAGAAGACAAGTTCATGGTGATTCAGGTTACTGATAACGGGACAGGGATTGAAAAAGAACGCCTGCCCTTCATATTCCATCCCTTTTATACGACTAAAGACCGGGAAAAAGGTACAGGTTTAGGACTATCTGTAAGCCTTGGCATCGCCAAAGACCATGGAGGCAAGATTGACGTTTTGAGCACGCCAGGAAAAGGAAGCACTTTTTTCCTGAGGCTTCCCTTACAAACAGAAGAGGAAAGGGGATGATAAGGTGATTCAGTTACTTGTGGTTGACGATGAGAAAGAAGTTGGGACTTTTCTATCCCGCCTTTTTACGATGAAGGGTTACCTCGTACAAGTTGTGAACAGCGGGAAGGATTTTCATGAAATCGATTGGAATCAGCAGCGTTTTGATGTTGCAATGATAGACCTGAAGCTTCCGGATTGTGATGGCCTTTCCCTCCTGCAGCATCTAAAGCAACTGCAGCCGCATTGCAAGGTACTGATCATGACCGGATACAGCACCGTCAAGACCGCTGTTGATGCAATGAAACTTGGCGCAAGCGATTATATGGAAAAACCCTTTGTGGATATTGAAGTATTGGAAAGGCAAATTGACAACCTATTGAATGAAAATGAAGATTCGAATCAACATTTCATCCATAAGCTATCCGAGGAATCAGGACTCATTGTCGGTGGAAGTCCTTTAATGAAGAGTTTGATTAAAACGGCTTTCAAGGTTGCCCAAAAATCAGTCAATGTATTAATCGAAGGAGAAACCGGAAGCGGCAAAGAAGTGCTTTCACGCTTCATCCACATAGCCAGCCCCCGAAACAATGAGCCTTTTATCGGCATCAATTGTGGAGCGATCTCTGAATCCCTGCTTGAAAGCGAATTATTCGGTCATGAAAAGGGGGCTTTCACCGGAGCGACCCAGCTGAGAAAGGGTTTTTTCGAAATTGCAGGGAACGGGACGCTTTTCCTTGATGAAATTGCTGATGCAAGTCCGGCCATTCAAGTCAAATTACTTCGAGTTTTGGAAACGAGGGAATTCATGCGGGTTGGCAGCAGCGGGACATTACGGACGAACGCCCGTTTAGTGGCGGCCTCCAATGAAAACCTGCAGCAGGCAGTTGACAAAAAAAAATTCCGGGAAGATCTATTTTATCGACTGAACGTCGTGACTCTAGAAATCCCGCCTTTAAGGAAACGTAAAGAGGATATTCCCCTGCTTGTCCGGCATTTGATTGAGAGAAATGGTCAGGGAGATATCTCTTTTTCCAATGTAGCCATTGAAAAGTTACAGCAACACAACTGGCCAGGCAACATACGCGAACTATCTAATGTGGTCATGCGCACGTTGACTCTCGCAGACCATAAGTCGGAAATAACCGCCAATGATATCTCTCTAACTAAAAGCCAGATCACTCCGAACAAGAAAGAGCCTCCGAATGAGATTCAGACAACTGAAAACCTTCTTGAAGAGTGGCGAAAAAAGCTGGTGGCTGACTTTAATGAGAAAGATGAACTGATGCTTGAAGAAATCCTTACGGAAATCAAACAGCTTCAATCCACAATTGGAAAGGAACTCGTCATGCAGGCACTGCAAAAAACCTACGGCAATCGGAATGAAGCTGCCAAACGCTTGCAGATATCCATAAGGAAACTCCGCTATATATTAAATGAGAAGAACCAGACATAATAAAAAGGAGGATGCCCCGTTCCAGGACATCCTCCTCTGTTCCTATTCTAGCGTCAATACAATGCGTCCGTTGATTTCCCCCTTTTCCATCATTGAAAACACGTCGTTGATTTCATCAAGTGTTCTTGTTTCAATATTCGTTCTGACTTTTCCCTCAGCTGCAAATTGAACAGCTTCCTGTAAGTCTTTTCTCGTGCCTACGATTGACCCTTTTACCGTTACCCCATTTAGTACTGTATCAAAAATCGGGATTGGAAGTTCATCATTCGGCAATCCAACTACGACCAGTGTCCCGCCCCTCTTGACTGAACTATAAGCCTGTTCGAATGCCTTTTTCGTAACCGCTACAGAAATGGCTGCCTGCACACCCCCAACTTTATCCTTTATGGCTTGTACAGGATCAGTCTTAAGCCCATTAACAGTGAAATCCGCCCCCAGTTCCGTTGCCAGATCAAGCTTATCATCTTGAATATCGACAGCAATGACATTAAAGCCCATCGCTTTCGCATATTGAAGGGCAACATGTCCCAATCCGCCAATTCCATAGATTGCTACCCAATCACCAGGTTTTGCTTCTGATACTTTAAGTGCTTTATAAGTCGTTACACCCGCACAGAAAATCGGTGAAACTTCCGCAAAGTCAAGCCCTTCAGGAACCTTCACCACATATTTGGCAGGTGCTTTACAGTATTCTGCATATCCACCGTCCACGGAATAGCCTGCATTCAGTTGATCCAAGCAAAGCGTTTCCCTTCCAGTCAGACAATACTCACAATCGCCACAGGCCGAGTAAAGCCATGGGATCCCAACACGGTCACCTACTTTCAAGGAAGTTACGCCTTCTGCCACCTTTTCTATAATGCCTACACCCTCATGTCCGGGGATAAGCGGAAGTTTAGGTTTAACCGGCCAATCGCCATGTACCGCATGTAAATCGGTATGACACACACCACATGCTTTAATTTTCACTAATATCTCACCATAAACCAATTCTGGGATGGGTACTTCTTTAATCTCAAGTTCTTGGTTAAATTCATTGACGACTGCTGCCTTCATTGTCTTAACCTGTTGTTTTGCATTGAAAGTGCTTTCCCCTTGTTTTACATTCATGATTCATATTCCTCCCTTAATTAAGTGGATATTTTTCTTACTACCACAAATACAAGATGCAAGTGCCATGCCACTTCAAAAGGCCAAGACAACAGCATTCACTTAAAAAAAGTGCCGAAAAGTCGGCACTTCTGGACGAATTAACGGCTCAAGTCGGACGAAATCCGGTTTGTATATTGCAGACCAAATAGCTCACCCTATAAATAGGAGGTGTCCAAAACATGGACCAATTTGAAAAAGCCTATGAATCCTATAAACAGCAGGGAACACCGCAAGCAAACAAACTTGATTCAGCAGGAAAAGAAGAAATCATCGCCGTAAGGAAAAATGAAGAGGACAATATTATCGCCATCAAGACGGACTCCGGCCGCGAGCTCGACTACCCCACTGCCCTCTCGGAAGCCAAAGCGGGCAACCTGGCCAACGTTGACGTATTTCATAAATATGGACGTGACATATTGCGGAGTGAGCCCGATGGGATAAAAGAAAATAATCTGGATCAACTACCGGAGTTTTGAGTTTACGGGGAAACTGCCTGATATGGGCAGTTTTTTTCTGCCTGGATCTAAACAATAAAAAAAGAACCAGCATGATAGCCGGATCCTTAATTCTCATACTGATAAAATTCAGAGATTTCGAGCAGTTGGCCACAGGACTCGACAACCTCAATGATTTCCATCCACGACATGTCCAGACCCAGTTCATTAGCATGGGAAATCTTATCACGTAATTTCCGGATGGCATTTGCATCCTTTTTCCCTTTACTTTTAGAAGGGATTTGGAAGAAGCACCTCAGTTCTTTATCCTTATGGATGATATCGAATTTATCACTGATTTGCAGGCACTCTATTAAATTGATATCTTCATTTTTATCGATTCTCCTCCTATATAATTCGTTTGCTTTTTCTAAACGGTCTTCGCTGATCATTGGATGCCAGGTGCCATCGCCAAATCTATCTATGATGATATCGCTCATCCTCATTTCCAATAAGGTAATATATCCGAATATGAGCATCCTGATTGGAGGCTTTTGAAGGTCGGCATGGGTGATCAACTTTTTAATTGAATTATTCTCTAATACGAACACCCTTGTTTTATTCTTAAAAATATGGAGAAGCTGGATCAAAGGGGTTGAATCCGAAACCATTTCCCTTGGTGAAAAGTTTCTTAAATAATCCGAAACGCTCCCTTCACCTAGTTCTTCCCTTTCTATATATCCGATGATTTCTCCTTGATCTTGCACTGCCAATATATCAAAATTCTTTTTTTCTAGAGCTTTCTGGATATCCAGCGCCATATCGTTTTTATGGCAAAACTCAAGCTCCTGGGCTATGCTCTTTACCGTGATATTTTCTTCATAAAGAGTTTTAAGACTAAGATAGCTGCTATTGCTTTTTCCATGGCTTCCAATTAACATCTTTCATCCTCCGCTTAAGAACTTTCTGCACGTTTTACCAATCACGAACCGCTTTAATTATAGAGCCATTGCCTCAGCAGAAGGTTTGGAGCAATCGCATTCGAACAAGTTTATAAAGCTTTTAGCGCTAACTGAATAATAAAATGTCCATGTCACCAATAAATAAAGTCCACCCAAGTGGACTCAATCCCATTCATCTGGATCTTTTTGGCACCATAAATCAAATGCCATCAACTGCATTGCCTACCGCCGTTTCCTCATTCCCCTCTCCTTCCCAAGCCTTACAAACATCCACCCAACCCTTTGCTCCTGAATATTCAAACAATTCAACAAGTGTAAGGTCTATTGCAGAGTTCGCACTGCCGCATGCCGGGAACAATGACTCAAAGCGCTTCATCGATACATCAAGAAAAACATCTAGATCGTTTGCCAGTCCAAATGGGCAAACTCCTCCGATGGCATGGCCTGTCTGTTCGAGCACTTCCTCAGGTGATAACATTCGTGCCTTGAATCCGAACACCTGACGAAATTTCTTATTATCCACTTTTGCGTCCCCTGCCGCTACAACCAAAATCGCATGTTCACCTTCCCCCCTAAAAGAAAGAGTCTTAGCGATCCGCGCGGGGATAACGCCGATAGTTTCTGCTGCCTCAATCACCGTAGCACTCGATGTTTGGAACTCCATTACATCGCCTTCCCGGTCCCAGTGTTTAAAATGGCTTTTGACACTCTCGATAGACATATTATATTCACTCCTTTGACGTACATATAAAAATAATATCATCCTTCCTTGCAATAAATCAAAATCCTTTTGGACTTCCCTTGCCTTATAAATTAAAACCATTCTTTACAAATTGACCAAACAAGGTTACATGAGATACTATTAATCTTCGGGCAAAAGCCTAAACGTGGTTCGTAACCATCCCACGATAAAAAACTAGGGAGAGAGTAAAATGAATGTTCGTACACTCGTGATAAACGGGTTATTGGCTGCCTTGTATGTGGCGGTCTCATTGGTGTTTAAACCAATAGCTTTTGAGATGTTCCAATTTCGTGTACCGGAAATGTTGAATCATCTGATTGTATTCAATAAAAAATATATCTACGGTATCGTGGGCGGCGTCTTCATATCGAATCTGCTCTTTTCGCCGATGGTGCCATTTGATTTGATTTTCGGGGTGGGGCAATCAGTACTCGCCTTATTGCTTGTCATTTTTGTATCTCGGTTCATAAAAAGCATTCAAGGACGAATGATCGTCACGATTATCTTTTTCACATTCACAATGTTTTTAATTGCAATTGAACTGAACCTTGCCTTTGGCTTACCATTCTTGTTAAGCTGGATGACCACGGCTATCAGTGAGTTCGTTGTCCTCTTGATTGGTGCGCCAATCATTTATGGAATGAACAAAAGAATTCAGTTTGAAAAGTGGCTTTAAAGGAATCTTCGCGTCGTTAACCCACTATAATGGAAAAGAGCTGTCAGCATCATGCGACAGCTCTTTTTTCACCAATTAACTTGAAAATGATAAACTATTAGTCAGAATGGTGGTGACCCTTTGAAAAAAGTCCTGACCTTAACCGGTCTATTGGTAATGGCATTATTTATTTTTTCAAATGCAGAATTATTTACTTTGATTTGGAAAAGTGACTTGGATTCAGTTATTGCCATATTGATGGAAAACTTATTACTTACATTTATTGTGACATTCGTATTGATGTTTGTCCAAAATTCATTTACAATCATCCCCTTAATATTGCTCCTGACTATCAATGTCACGATATTCGGATTCATTTATGGCTACCTATGGAGTTGGTTTACAAGTGTTGTTGCGTCAGGGTTTATTTTTTATGCAGCAAGAAACTGGTTTCAGGAACTTCTTTTAAAGAAAATGGGCAAAAAATGGCAAGAAACTGTTGTGGAGCATGGTTTCATGTACGTTTTTACAGGCAGGATTTTCCCGCTTATCCCAACAAGTTTAATTAACTTGGCTGCTGGAGTCAGCACCGTCACTTTCAAGGATTTTTTATTAGCGACGGCACTAGGCAACCTTATATACTTTTTCTTTCTATCGCTAATCCCATATGGACTCCTATCTGTTGAAATGAACCAATATACGCTAGCTGCACTTGCACTCCTCTTTTTACTATTTTTCATTATCTATAAGCGTGCAAAAAAGAAAAAGAAACTATCCTTATTCAGAAAAAACAGGTGACCGCATTGGAGGGCACTGAAAAAGTCCCTTCGGGCCAATAGAGGTAGATTTTCTCAGTTTATTCTGAGGAAATCTACCTTTTTTTGTTTTATAATCAAGGTA